>JAGMBN010000001.1 GCA_023129655.1 bacterium
CTATTGGCAGAATAAAACAAAAACCAGTTGTCATTGGTGGGGATATTGGCATTCGCTCAATGATGCAGGTTACAGCTTCCTTTGACCACAGGTGCATAGACGGCGCGCTTGGAGCAAAATTTCTGCAAAAGGTTAAGGAGTATCTGGAAGATCCGAAAGAGATTATGTAACACGCAGAGATGGCGAATCACGAATGCTTTCTTTGACAGCTGCTTGTTCCCCCAGACAGCTGAAGCAATCTGTTGTCTCCTCCGCTATCGGTTGTTCACTCCGCTACAACCGCCTGCTTTAGCTGGCGGTTATGAGCAGAGCCTGCAATCTCACTTTCTCAGTTTGTTCTCTATTTACTTAATCTGTGTCTTTTTTTCTATGACAATTTGAGGGCGTTTGTAGAATCCTATTTTTACATGTTTCAGTACAATTTTTGAATTGTTTTTCGGCCTTAACTTCTTATTCTTGAAGTACAATTTAATTTTCCTGTTACTGCCGTAATAAAAATATCCTCGTTTATAAATACCTTCAGCTTTTGATATGACTTCGCTCTGAAGACCCGGTTCAGAGAAATCAGTTGAAGGATCGCTTAACAAATAAGAAGTAAAATTAGCCGCCTTTCCAATCTCTTTAATTTCACTAATCTCTGTGATTTCACGAAGCCCATGATAGTCATACAGTCTTCTTGCAGTTAAGTTGTATACCTTACCATACTCCATGTTTCTTCCTGCTTTGTATATAAAGATTGCTCTGCCATTTTTTTGTTTGATGACAACATCGCTTCCATATTTGTAGATAACGACGCAGTGTTTGAGACTGTAATTAACATTTCCAATTCTTGAAGTGTAAAGATCAGAGATATCCCTTTTCTGCGACTTTAAAGGAGCGATACCGTCTGGAAATGTGTCATGCTTTTTTGAATGAAAAGGTTCAGTGGAAAAATACGCAAAAATTGGCAAGTGATCTGAGTATCCTTTTCCAAGATGTTTGCCCCTGCCGTTTTTTGCTCGCTGCCAACGGTAGACGGCGTTTCCCTTGAACAGATAATCAGGATCAAACTTGTCAAACGAATTATCCACATAAGAGATCCCCTTATCATCGTAAAGAGCTTTGGGCAGGATAATGTTGTCAAGACTGTTCTTGTTACCGAAAAAATTGTATGACCAGCGCCTGGTCATATTGATTTCAAGCCATGTATTGTACAAATATTTATTTGAGACCTGCGTTATCAAGACCTGTTCATTTACCATTTCAAAATCTTTGACAGTCATTAGAATATGATTAATTCCTGTAATGCCGGCAGTGTCGTTTAACCTGCTGGAATTTCTGAAGGTTTTGTATTCATTATAGTTTGAATTAAAATCACCTATCAGCACAAAGTCAACATCATCTTTTAGTTTGTCAATGTCTTCCTTGAGTGCTTTGGCATAAGCTATCCTGCCGCTTTCAGGCCCTCGTTTGGATCTCCAGTGATTGATAAACAGGATGAGACGATTCCCATCAATATCAAGAGTTATTTTGAGAATATTTCTGGCAAATTTACTATCAACCCGTATTTCTTCTTTCTTTATAATTGGAAACTTAGACAGAACGGCGCACTTCACGGTCGTGTTCTTGGAATCCGCAATCTCAAAATAAGGATAATCCAAACCAAAGTCCTTCAGCTTGCTGCGTAAAAGAATAAGAGAGCTTTTTGATTCAATCTCCTGCAACGCAACAACATCAGCCCTCAAGTCCTTTATTACTTCTGCGATATTTGTGATTTTAATGTCAACAATATTTTTTGTCCAGCCATAACCAGTGTTTGGAATATACTCGGTGTATTCTGTCCCGTCCTTGTTAAGATCAAAAAGATTTTCAACATTATAACTTACAACCTTAAAGGTTCTTGCTTCTGTTGAGGTTACACAGCAAAATAAAATAAGCAAAACTAATGCAATTGCCTTTTTCATTTCCAGTTATCCTTTAATTATTAAGAGGATACCTAGTCGCTTTATTCTTTTTCAGGATAACTTGCTTCTACACAGATACTGATTCCTCCGCGAGGACGGAATTCTCCGGTAACCAGAGCTTTTCTTGGATTACATGCCTTTACAATATCATCAAGGATTCTATTAACAGCCTCTTCGTGAAATGTGGCAGAGTTTCTAAAAGAAAATAAATATAATTTCAAAGACTTACTTTCTATGCACTTTTTATCTGGGATGTAGCGGATTGTTATTATGCCGAAATCCGGCTGGCTGGTAACAGGACATATTGATGTAAACTCTGGACAGTCAAAGCTGATCCAATAATCTCTGTTGGAATATTTGTTCTCAAATGTTTCCAGCTTGGCTTTATCAGGAGAAGCAGGAAATTTGGTTTTGCTTTTACCAAGTATTGTTAAATTGCCACCGTGTTTTTTAGACATTTGTTTTCTCATAACCAGCCTCCCTAAATCCCTTTAATCTAAATTTACAGCTGTCGCATTTTCCACACGCTTTACCGTCAGAGCGTGGATTATAACAGCTCCATGTTATGGAATAATCAATTCCTAAGTCAGAGCCCTTTTTTATAATTTCTGCTTTAGACATTTTGAGTAAAGGCGCATGAATCTTTACTTTTTCTCCTTTAATGCCGGCTTTAGTCCCCAGATTTGCCAGTTTTTCAAATGCCTTTAAATACTCAGGCCTGCAATCCGGATAGCCGCTATAATCAACTGTATTTGCCCCGATAAATATATCGTTCGCTCCAACAACCTCTGCCCATGCCAATGCAATAGAAAGGAATATAGTATTTCTCGCTGGAACATACGTAACAGGTATTTTCGTTGAAGTATTATTTGTTGGAACATCTATATTATCTGTTAATGCTGATCCTCCAATTCCTCCCAACCCTATTACTATAATTTTGTGTTCCTTAACGCAGAAAAAATCAGCAGCTTTTTTAGCGCTTTCAATCTCAATCTTGTGGCGTTGTCCATAATCAAGGGTTAATGAGTACAACTCGTAGTTTTCCACCTTGGCAATAGCCATTACAGTTGTTGAGTCAATCCCTCCACTGCTGAGAATTACAGCCTTTTTCATCTAAACACCTCTCGCATCCGACCCCCATATATATTTATGAATCTGAATCTGCATTCTAACATCCAGATTATCACAGCAAATCCATTCAGCGAGTTCCTTGGGAACTAGTTTACCATAAACAGGTGAAAAATGAACATAGTTTACTCGTTGAGTGAGGTTGTATTTTGCCGCTATGTCTTTTGCCCAATCATAATCCTTTCTATCACCTATTACAAACTTAACCTCATCCTTTTTCCTTAAATACTCAATATTTTTCCACAGCGTTTTAGCGCTCATTTTGCTTCCCGGACATTTTAGATCAAGTATTATTATTGCATGTTGATTTATATTCTTAATGCTAATAGTGCCATTTGTTTCAATTAAGACGATATATTTTTGCTTGATCAAGGTGTCAATTAACTTAGTGGTTTCTTTTTGCAGGAGAGGTTCTCCTCCTGTAATTTCTACCAGGTCCTGCCCCAGCATCTTTACTCTTTGGATAATTTCTTCTATAGATAGATCATCCCCATCTTTGTAAGCATACTTTGTGTCGCAGTAACCGCATCTGAGATTGCAGCCCGTAAGCCTTATAAAACTGCATAATCTGCCGGCAAAGCTTCCCTCGCCCTGAATACTTTTAAAGATTTCATTAACCTTAAGCATGAATTACCTGAATTCTTTTTGACATCAAATCAAAATTTGCTATTATGTAGAAAAATGAGAAACTTCTGCCGGGATGGTGAAATTGGCAGACACGCTAGCTTGAGGGGCTAGTGGGAGAAATCCTGTGCGAGTTCAAATCTCGCTCCCGGCACTGCTCAAATTTTCAATCTAAATCTATCATATGTGCTGGCTGGGCATGCGTAACACTATATCTCATAGGTGTTAAATAATCAAGCCCGGAGCAGGTATGGAGCAGGTAATGCAAGAAGTTTTATGCATAATAATTTTATACTAAGATGTGGTAAATACACAATAGATTTGAATGCCAAGCCAGCATTAATGGGCATATTGAATGTAACCCCTGATTCTTTTTCTGATGGAGGATTATACAATACACATCAAAAGGCAATAAATCGGATTGATGAGATGATTGCGCAAGGCGCAAATATTATAGATATAGGGGGCGAGTCAACGCGTCCGGGCGCAGAACCAGTTACGGAAAAAGAAGAAAGCGCCAGAGTTATCTCTTTAATAAAAGAGATAGTCAAGAAATTTAATGTGCCTGTTTCAATTGATACAAGAAAAACAGAAGTTGCGAAAAAAGCTTTGGACGCAGGCGCTTGTATGGTAAATAATGTAGGGGGATTGAAAATGAACAGGGAACTTGGTAAAATTGTCGCACGTTATGACGTTCCTATTATTCTTATGCATATGAGGGGGAATCCACAGACTATGCAAAAGGATATTAAGTACGGATCAGTTGTTTTAGATATTATAGAGGAATTAAAAAGCAGTATAGCCCTGGCACAGGATGCTGGAATACGAGAAGATAATATCTTAGTAGATCCGGGAATTGGGTTTGGCAAGAATACAGAGGATAATTTAAAGATCATTAACAGGATCAACGATTTTAAGATATTGGGAAAACCAGTTGTTTTAGGGCCGTCAAGAAAATCGTTTATAGGGAACGCGCTTAATTTAGATGTTAAAGAACGGCTTGAAGGTACATTAGCTACAGTGGCATATGCTGTCTTAAAGGATGTAAACATTATCCGCGTTCATGATGTTATGCAGACAAGAAGAGTTATTGACATGATAAAAGCTATAAAGGATGTTTAATGTTTTCAAACTTTCTTGATAATACTATAAAGTTTTTTTCGGTTTTAGGCTGGCGAGATTTTGTAGAAGTTTTTGTGTTGGCTATTATCTTCTACAGAGTCTTTTTGTTTATCAAGGGCACTAGAACTATCCAGATTATGAAGGGTCTCTTTGTTATTGTGCTTATTGCGCTTTTGGCAAAAATAATGAACCTGTATACCATAAGCTGGATACTTGAGAGAGTATTAGCTATAGGTGTGATAGCTATCTTAATTGTTTTTCAACCTGAGCTAAGACGCGCTCTTTCAAGAATAGGACAGAATCCGCTTATAGATATACCATCGCAAGAGGCTGAGTTAATAGACGAAATAGTAAAATCTGTTAATATGCTTTCCAGAAAGAATATTGGCGCACTTATTGTAATTGGCCGTGAGATCGGTCTAAAAGATTATATGGAAACAGGTGTTCGTATAAATGCTAAAGTTACAAGCGAACTATTAAGCAGTATTTTTACTCCTAATTCACCTCTTCATGACGGAGCAGTCATAATTGAGCATGGAGAACTTGTTGCTGCAAGCTGTATTCTGCCTCTTGTAGAACTGCCTAATATTGGGAGAGTGCTGGGAACAAGACATAGAGCCGCCTTGAGTTTAACAAAAGAGACTGACGCTGTAGTGATTGTAGTATCAGAAGAAACTGGAGGTATATCTGTTGCAATAAAGAGAAAACTGACACGCGATATAGATGGTATTACTCTGAGGAAAATATTGCAGAATCTATACGCTCCTAAGAAGAAAAGCAGAAAATCTTTCTGGATATGGAAGAGGAACAAGTAATGTTCAAAAATTGGGGATTTAAAATACTGTCATTTTTTATTGCTTGTATGATCTGGTTTTATGTATCAGGGGAAAAAGGAACAGATATTGTAAAAATAAAAGAAAAAGACAGAGTGCTAAGGAATGTTGTTGTAAAGGTAGCGCATCCATCTTCTTTTATCTTGCAAGCGAAACTGAATCCAAAGCATGTAAGTGTGCAAATAAGAGGTCAATCCGATATTGTAGATAAACTAACTCCTGAAAACATTTTTGTTTTTATAGATGTAAGCGCTTTAGAAAAGGGGAAGCATGTTTTGCCCGTACAAATTAACCTACCCGTAAACATAAGACTTATTCAAATTACTCCTACTGTGATAAATGTGCTGCTTAAAAAAAGAAATAAGTAGTAATAGTATATAGCCGTTTTCAAAATTCAGAAAATAGGTAGGCAAGGATTAGGTTGAAATGATTGTCAAGAAAGCACCAAAATATCACTGGTTTAGAATTCCAAATGGATCTCTCTAATGTATAAATCTAATTGCATGTATTGCGCAAGATCTGAATTGCTTAGAAGTTTCGCAATTCAGATAGTTGAGTTAGAACAAAGCATTGTTTATCTTCATAGAGATAGTAAATACAAGGGGCGGTGTATTGTGGCATTAAAGGAACATAAGCGAGAATTGTTTGAATTAAGTGAGCAGCAGCGAAACCAATATATTCGGGAGGTGAGTAATGTTGCCCGGGCAGTTAAAACCGCATTTAATGCGGATAAAATAAATTATGCTGTTTATGGCGACATAATGGATCATCTGCATTTTCACATTGTCCCGAAAAGAAAAAGTGGGACAGAATGGGGCAAGGCCTTTGAGGTTGTTCAGGCTACCCCTTCTTCTATGAGTGAAGAAGAAATAAAGCGATGTTGCGAGAAAATTTTAGAAAATCTTGAGTTTAAGCAAGAATAAACAGGCAGGAAATATCATGGCAAAGGACCTCCAGCATGAAATACCATTTGACCAGGTCTGGGTAAGCTGCCCGGAATTTGAGAATGCTCTTTATGATCATACTGTTACTTTGCCCCCAATCCATGCCATTACCTATGGGCCAAAATTTCACTGGTTTAGTTACTATGACAAGTTCCAGTTTGATGCTTCAAATAGATTTGTTCTCTCGATGGAGATTGATTTTGAGGGCCAAAGTCCGGGCCATAAAGATGTTGTAACTATTGGCATGATTGATACAGAGGATAATAATAAGTGGATTGAACTTGGCCAATCTAAAGCCTGGTGCTGGCAACAGGGTTGTATGCTTCAGTGGAGGCCTGGTTCCGGAGATGAAATACTTTGGAATGACAGGGAAGGCAACAGATTTGTATGTCATATCCTCAATGTCAAAACCAATCAGAAAAGGACATTACCATACCCGATCTACCATGTTCACCCTGATGGGAAATGGGCGTTGGGAACTGATTTTGCCCGTATCCAGCTTATGCGTCCCGGTTACGGCTATGCTGGTATTGAAGACAGGAACGCAGAAGTTTTGGCTCCAGACGACTCCTGTATTTATCTTTTAAATTTGGATTCAGCTGAATGTAAGCCTCTTTTTTCCTGCGCTGATATATCTAAAATTCCTTATCCAGATGCAGATTGCAATGACGACAAGCATTACTTCAATTGTCCGGCGTGGAATAGTGAAGGCAGTAGATTTTTGTTTTTAGATCGTTGGCGGTCAGCTAAAGGGAAATGGGATGGCTTTAAGACGCGGATATTCACCGCTTCCTTTGATGGGACAGACATCAGGTTGGTAACAGACAAACCGGGAGTTTCTCATTTTGCCTGGCGAGACCCTGAACATATTGTCCTATGGAGAGAAGGAGCTTATCGTCTATACAAAGATGATTGCACCTCCAATGAAAATATTATACTGCAAGCGACCAATGGTCATATAAATTTTCTGCCAAATAACGAATGGATGATAGCAGATACTTATCATGACAAAAACAATTATCAAAATCTTTATCTTTTTCACATGTTGACAAAGGAAATAGTACCGCTCGGGCATTTTTATTTACCGCCGGAATATCGCGGTGGGGAATTAAGATGCGATCTACATCCGAGGATCAGTCGGGATGGTCAAAGCATATTGATAGATTCTACTCATGGCGGTAATGGCAGGCAAATGTACTTGATCGATATTGGTAATATATTTAAGTGACGAAAGGACAAAAAATGTTTAAAAATACTCCTATATTGCCAGCTGACATAATTTTTGCGCCAGCTTGGTGGTTTCATAATGAAGGAATAATTTTTGACGAGGATTTTTTCTATCACCCTGCAAAAAGAGTAGAGTCTGAACGTAAGATGGAAAAGGCTCTCTTTGAACGGTGGGGGAAATATGGTTTGGGACAAGATAAGGACAATGACCTGCCTGTTGTAGGCGCTGTGCATCTTGCTGCTGGGTATCTGCTTAGTGAGATGCTCGGATGCAAAGTCGAGTATAAAGAAGATGCCCCTCCGCAAGTGATTCCCACCCAACTGCAAGATTTGAATGTGTTACCCGAAGTGGCATTTGAAAGCTCCGCCTATAAGAAATTTGAGCGATTAACCAAAGCCCTCAAAACAAAATACGGATATCTCACAGGTGACGTAAATTGGGCCGGCATCCTAAATATCGCCCTCGATCTTCGTGGTGAAGTCCTGTTTATGGATATGTTTGATAAGCCTGATGACGTCAATCGCTTTTTTGCCAAAATTGTCATGGTAATTGAAAAATTCACGCAGGATCTGCAGAAAAAGACTCTCTCTACATCAATCAGTGTTAACAGGAGTGTCCGTCATCTTGAACCGCCGGTATATTTGCACAGCGAATGTTCCCATACGATGATTTCCGTTGAGGATTATGAGAAATTCCTTTTTAACTATGATGCTCAATGGAGCAAAAAATACAGGCCTTTTGGCATTCATTTCTGTGGCAAGGACCCTCACCGGTATGCTGAGATTTTTGCCAAACTTCCACATCTTGATTTTCTTGACGTTGGGTGGGGCGGTGATGTGGCGCACTTGCGTAAACATCTTCCCAACACATTCCTGAATATTCGATTAAGTCCCGTGGAAATCATAGACCAGAGCGTCCATGAAATAGCAGATACAATTCGTCGTCTTGTCGCTGATTCTGGCAATCTTCAGCTTACAGGCATTTGTTGTATTAATATGGATGAGAAGGTTGTGGATGAAAAAATTACTGCACTCTTTGAGACAGTCGCCAATCTTCGAGAAGAGTTTAAGTGTTAAAGACATAGGTTAGGAGAAATTAAGATGGTAGAAAAAGAATTTGATTATACATCTCGTGATTCGCAGGGAACATCTGTTAAGCCTATGAAGATATCTGATTTTGATATTCCGAAATATGAAGACTATGAAGCTTCTCTTCTGGAAAAGAATAGAAAATTCTGGAATGATGTCACAGGAACATTGGTCTACCGCCGGTTTAGAGTTCCTGAAGTCTATTCCTATGTTTGTAAAGATAAAGCGCTTTCTTTAGCCTTTCAATTGAGAGCATTGACTGAAAGCATGAAGTATAAAGCGGATATAGCAAATTTTCTGGAGCCATGGTATGGGATAGGAGTTGTTGGCAGCTCCTTTGGTCTAAACTATATTTGGAATGAAGGTCAGTCACCGGCAACAGAGCCACCTTTTAAGAATATAGATGAGGCTTTATCATTTGAACCTATCCCAACTCAGAAGACAGAAATGGGTAAGAAAGCTTTAGAGATGATAGAATTCTTCTTAGATAAAACAAAAGGAAAGATTCCAATATCCTTAACCGATACCCAGTCGCCTTTTAACACAGCTTCATACCTTGTTGAGACAAATAACTTTTTTATGGCGGTTCTGGATTATCCTGAAAAGATGAAGCAGTTAATTTCTGTAATTACCGATCTATTGATTGATTTTACAAAGGAACAGATAAATCTTATTGGCGATGTTTTAGCCTCACCAGGACATGGGTTTTCAAGCAGCAGAGAATTTGGTGGGATTTCTATAAGTGATGATAACATGACAATGCTCTCTCCTGAGCAGTACATTGAAATCGAGGTTCCTTTTATGGATAAAGTGGGAAAAGAATTAAACGGTGCGGCTTTTCACTCATGTGGCAACTGGTCTGGAAAAATAGATGCAGTAAAAAAGATTAAAAATGTCGTTATGGTCGATGGCGCGTTTTCAAGGGAAACCGACCCCGATCCTAATCCTGCAGAGCCTTTTCCAGTAGGTTTTGCTGGAACTGGCATCATTGTAAATGTTAGGGTGGTAGGAGACTCTAAGACACTAATGAATAATGTACGTAAACTCTGGAAAACTGGCATGAAACTTATTATTGTAACATATGCAAAGCATCCTGCTGAACAGGAAGATATTTATAAGAGAATTCAAGAAATCTGCAGTTAATGATTTTTATAGAAATTTGGCTTAGATGTGTGGAAAAAATACAAAAGATGAAAAAAGCAATAACATAAGGAATGTGTGATGTCAAAATTAGGTGTAAATATAGACCATATTGCAACAATCAGGCAGGCTAGGAGAACATTTGAGCCTGACCCTGTTAAAGCTGTTCATTTATGCGAAATCGCTGGTGCTGACAGCATTGTCTCTCATTTAAGAGAGGATAGAAGACATATCAATGATAGGGATGTAAAGTTGATAAAAGAAATCGTAAATATAAGGTTCAATCTTGAAATGTCAATCGCAGCTGAGATTGTTGATATTGCTTTGAAACTTGTTCCTGATCAGGTAAGTTTAGTTCCTGAAAAAAGAGAAGAAGTTACAACGGAAGGCGGACTGGATGTAGTTTCAAAAAGAAATGAGTTAAAAAAGATAATCCGGCGTTTCAAGGATAAGGGTATTGTTGTAAATTTGTTCATAGATCCCAAAATGTCCCAGATAGATGCGTCTTTAGAAGTCAACTCAGATGCGATTGAACTGCATACAGGGAGTTATGCAAATGCAGTCAATCAGTCGGCTATGGAAGATGAATTCAAGAAGATTGTGGAGGCTACAGGTTATGCTAGAAAACATGGGCTTATTGTGCACGCAGGACACGGCTTGACATATTTTAACGTAAAAAAAATTGCAGGTGTTAGGGAGATAGAAGAACTAAATATCGGACATTCAATTATATCACGCGCTGTATTTGTAGGGCTGGAAAGAGCTGTGAAGGATATGATAAATTTGATAAAGGGCAATGCTACACTAAAATAACACCAAGCGTTCAATGATTAATGTCCGAGCGAAAGGAGGTGATAATAATGTTGCGATCGAAGTTTTTTGCAGCGGTAGGGCTTGTTCTCGCACTCAGTTTTGGGAGTGGATGCGTAACCACATCGACCTTTACCAAGTCAGGGCTTCCCTCAAAGCAATTCGTTGTTGGTAGTGGTTTCGTTATCGAATACTATGCATCCTCGGATGGTACTGCCCTTTGGGTTGAGGGGAACACTAATAGGATTCTGAAAACCGAATCTCTCAGGAAGGATGACATGGTTACTTATGATGTGGAAGACTTTAGGGATCTTATCGAGGAAAAGCTTGGAATTTCCATAAAGGACGCCGTTCTCACTCTGTATTTCGTGCCGGAGGATTAAACAAGCGAAGACAAAAAGCGCTAACCAATCACTGCGCTCGACCAAAAAGCTGGCGCTCATTGCCAGCAGGTGAGCTTTGACGTTAGACAGAGAAAGAAAGAATGAATAAAAAGAATTGCAGTTCCGCTTGTCGCAGGAACATAACAAATTTTGGTAATTAATCTTTGACAAAATTGTGCTGAATATTGTACCATTACAAACGGAGGTGATAATTATGGATTATATTGTACCTATTTCAGAAGCAAGAGGAAAACTTCCGTATTTAGTAAAAAAAATTGCACAAATGGGAAAACATCTAATTATAACCAAAAATGGGAAAGCAGAAGTTGTTATGATGTCGCCTGAAGAGCTGGAAACTTTGGAGATTAAAAGCGATCAAAAACTATTAGCGTCAATTCTACGAGCGGAAGAAGATATTCAAAAAGGCAATGTCTATTCTCATGAAGACGTATTTAGCAATGTATGAAATACGTTATGCAGAAGAAGTAAAAATAGTTATAGATAAATTACCTCTAAAAAAGAAACGTCAAATTAAAGATGCTATTGAGCGTATAGCCAAATGCCCTGAAACAGGCAAGCGTCTTACACACGAATTAAAAGGATTGTTATCATATCGTTCAGGAACATATAGAATAATCTATCGCATTTATCATGAAGAGGTAACGATTTTAATATTGACTATAGGTCATAGAAAGAACATTTACAAACAAATTTCAAGAAGATTTAATTAAGTCCGTCATTGCGAGGAGTCCCGAAAGCTTTCGGGACGACGTGGCAATCTCAGAGATTGCTTCACTTCGTTCGCAATGACAGAAGGGATATTTTAAAATGAAAGTAGTTAGTTTCAATCAGATGAAAGAGATAGATCGGATTGCAATAGAAGAATGTGGTATTAAAGGATTATTTCTTATGGAAAATGCAGGCTGCGCAGTTGGTAAGAACGCAGAAGAGATGCTAGCTGGAATAGAAAGAAATGCGCAGGTTCTTATAGTCTGTGGGAAAGGAAATAATGGGGGAGATGGCTTTGTAGCAGCACGTCATCTTCTGAATTCAGGGTGTGTCAAAGACATAGATATTAAAGTAGCGCTTCTTGGCAATATCAAAGACATAAAAGGTGATGCTAAAACAAATTTTGACATTATAAAGGAGATGGGCGCTGACATATTTGAAATCCTCGAATTGAAACAGTTACAAAAAGCAAAACATATTTTTCAACATGCAGGTTTAGTAATAGATGCAATTTTTGGTATCGGATTAAAAGGCACAGTAAGAGGTGTAGCGCTTGAGGTAATTAAGCTTATAAACATGTTAAAACAAAGTCAGGTTCTTTCTGTTGATTTACCTTCAGGACTCTATGAGTGTTTTGATGAGAAGAGAGACGTTTGTATTCAAGCTGACAGAACAATTACTTTTGGCCTGCCAAAAAAGGAGTTATTGATTTATCCCGGTATTAAATTTACGGGTAATCTTATTATTCAGGATATAGGTCTTCCAAAAAAACTCCTAACAGATCCAAAATTAAAACTAAATTTGACGACCCATAGTGAGTTATCTTCTCTTATTTCTAATCGCCCGATTAATTCACATAAAGGCACATTCGGACATGTATTTATTATAGCTGGCTCCAGAGGGCTAACAGGCGCAGCAGCTCTAGCCGGTCTTGGAGCTCTTTATTCCGGCACAGGTCTTGTTACATTGGGAATTCCTGAGAGTTTGAATTCTATTATGGAAATGAAGCTGACAGAGGTTATGACAAAACCTCTGGCTGAAACCACGGATGGAAGCTTGAGTAAAAAGGCAAAGAAAGAAATACTGGATTTTTCAGCAAGGGTGGATGCTGTTGCTATAGGTCCGGGACTCTCAAGAAATACTGAAACAAGTTTTTTAATTCGCGAATTAATAGAATCATTAGAAAAACCAGTTGTAATTGACGCAGATGGAATTAATGCACTTGCTGGGCATGTATCAATGCTTAAGAAGAGAAGATATCCAACAATTATAACTCCTCATCTTGCTGAAATGGCGAAACTTATTGAAGGAGACGTGTCTGAAGTCACTTCAGGTAGAATAGGCATAGCAGAAAAGTTTGCATATACATATAAAACTATTACATTGCTAAAAGGAGCAAGAACAATTATTGCTGATGAAAAAGGGAATATTTACATAAATCCCACAGGTAATCCTGCTTTAGCCATAGGTGGAACGGGAGATGTTCTTACCGGGCTTATCTCAGGATTGATTGCACAAGGTCTTTTCGGATTAGACGCAGCAAAACTCGGAGCATATTTGCATGGTTTAGCAGCAGATATATGGAAATATGAAAACAAGCTGGATAGATGTTTGACTGCTACCGAGTTAACAAAATATATTCCCAAAGCGTTTATGTCAGCTAAAAATTAATTTATCATAGGATGAAAAAGAGAGAATGAATGTATTATTTATCGTGCCTGACGCTCTTAGAGCTGCCAATCTAGGCTGCTGCGGTTATCCCAAGAAAACAAGTCCATACATTGACAAATTGGCAAGCGAAGGAGTTCTTTTTAAGAATGCAATAAGCACTACTTCCCATACGCTGCCTGCTATAGTCTCTATGTTCACTGGTTTGGATCCAATTACTCATGGTATAAATGGACCTATCCCATACAACGCGTGGATTAAACAAAAATTGTGGAAGCAATGGAAACAGCCTTTTGAGATACTTAAGGAGAAGGGCTATATAACAGCCGGCTGTGATAAATGGATGTATGAAGGATTAAAGTATGATGTAGAGATAAAGGATTTGAAGAATGCAATTGAAGAATATAGAAATGAGAAATTTTTTCTGTGGTGGGCACCTTATGAAACGCATCTTCCATACAATCCCAAGCCGCCTTATGACACTATGTTCATGCCTGAAGAAATCAGTTCCTCAACAAGGGAAAAACTGAAGATTGTAAAAAGCACAATGATCATACATAAGCCGGGCCTTTTGAGTAAATTTGAACAGCAGCAGGCAGATGGGATTCTAGAGCCGGCAACGCATCCGCGAAGCGCAGGATCAATGACTTTCTCGGAAGAGGATAAGCCTGCTATTATGGCTTTGTATGATGGGGAAATAAGAGCTCAGGATGAGGAAATAGAGGGTTATGTGAAGAAACTGGAAGATTTGAATCTTCTTGATAATACAATGGTTGTTCTAACTTCAGACCACGGAGAAGAAATAGGCGAAAGAGGTTCTGTAGGACATGCGTCGTGCTCGCTTACAGGCGCTCTGTATGATGAAGTTATAAAAGTGCCTTTGATAATAAGATATCCTAAAGCGCTTCCAAAAGGGAAGGTAGTTGAAACTCAGGTTTCTTTGATTGATATTATGCCGACGCTGTTTGCTGTTATGGGATTTGAGATGCCCAAAGAGACAGAAGGGCATTCTCTTATGCCGGTTATAAAGCAAAAGAAAGCGGATTTTAAAGAAGAGGCTTATCTGGAAACAAGCCCTTGCGGCTGGCAGGCTCTGAAAGGTGATGAAAGAAAGGTATACGCTATAAGAACACCTGAAATGAAGCTCATATATAACGATGATCCAAATAATAAAGATAAATGCAGCTATGAACTATATAATTTAAAGAATGATCCTGGCGAAAAGCATAACTTAATCAATGATATGCCAGAGAAGGCAAACCATTTTAAAAACAAGTTGCATAAGTGGATTAAGAAGCCGTCTTTTTTGTTAAATAAATAATATAACGTAGAGAGGAGATATGATATGGGCAAAGAAAAGAAAAAGAAAGATATAAAATTCACTGAGAAAAAGGAAGATAAGGATTGGAAGGAAAAGGTAGTAGAGGATAAAAAGAAAGAAGAATTTAAGATGCCACCTTTAGAGGTAAATTTTATGATGTTTATAACCAGCCTCAGCATGCAGGCAATGATGAGTTTGGGCATCTATCCAAACCCCATTACAAAAAAAGAAGAAAAGAATCCGGAAGCGGCTAAATATACAATAGACACAATAGCTATGATTCAAGGAAAGACAAAAGGCAATCTTACCAGCGAGGAATCCAGACTGATAGACAATATTCTATATGACTTGCGAATGAAGTATATAGAAGCAAATAAAGAACCTGACAAAAAGTAGTTGGCGCAAATAGTCATGAAGTTTATGCCTTTGTCTATTGCATAATGAACAAGTTTAATCGCATCCACTTCTCCAACTGGTGTCCCAAATGTCATTGTGCCAAGACAAATAGGTGAAACCTGCAAATCGGTGTTGGAAATATGTCGATATTGTAGAGTAGACATCTTATTATGTCCTCCTATGGTTATTTAAGGATTCTTTGATCGAAAAGATCCTTGCCTCCTATGGTTTGGATTGCAGTGGCACTGCGTATTTCTCTGATCTCTAGATCGGCAAGAGCATTGACGACATGGCATGTCGTCGGCAATTCTTCCCATTCAGCATGGTGGAATTTCACAGTCCCCTGACCAGTCCATTTCTTCTGGACTATTTTATTTGGCCATGCGGCTGGAGTGAGCACTGGATAAGCAATATCGGTTTCGCCCCATTCGCCAGTCCGCGGAATGTATTTATAGTGCAGTGTGCCATCGTTACTCGGGGTGCTTTGTGAGGCTTTGAGTTCTTCGGCAGAAAGTTCAGCCATGTTGTCAATTTGCAGATCGAAAAACTTGAACCCCTTCCAACTAGCAGTACAATGGATTTTGTTATGGTACCCTCTGGGTTCAGGAAGCTCACAATAGATTTTAGCAAAACCCAGCTCTTCGCGCCCGGTGAAAATAGGGTCGGCAAGGTTTTCCCACAACACTAGTAAAAAATCACCGGTTACATGGTCTTTTTTTCCGTTGAATTTTGCAGGAAAGCTCACGCCCAGCAGGTTATATCCGTAGCCTGCTAACCATTCCACCTCGGTAAGATACATTGCATTGACTGTGATAATGGGTTCCCCCAACGTCTCAAATCCCGGAGGACACATTGCCTCAAGTTGTTTCCTGTTAGTCAGGAAGCTTACGGTAAATTCTCTACCCTTCGGGTACCCTTTGCAGTCATAACGTCTTCCGCCTGGTCCTTGACGAGGTCCCATGGCGGGACCGAAATGTGTGGGCATACGATAAATTTTTCCTGGGATAAATGTGTAAGACATAAATAAACTCCTTTTTTTATTTTAAATTTTTTATTATATAACTTCCAAACTTAATTTATTTCGCAACCATGTCAGAGATTCCAATGAACTACCGCTGGGAGTATATTCCAAGCCGATAAATCCGCGATAATCCAATTCAACGAGTTTTGCGAAAATAGCATTATAATTGATCTCGCCAGTGCCGGGTTCGTGGCGGTTTGGCGCATCAGCAATCTGTATATGTCCAATGTAATCGAAATTATTGGTCATAGTCCTGATTAAATTTCCTTCGTTGATTTGCGCATGAAAGAAATCATATTGCAGTTTCAAGCGCGGATGATTCAATGTTTTAATAATCTGCATTGCAATTTTTGTATCATGCAACATGCACGTCGGAGCAACTACCTTGCTGAGCGGTTCAAGCAGGAGAGTTATTTTCGCTTTTTCCGCCAGTGGGAGTACCCACTGCAGGTTTTCAATAGCGCAGTTCATCTGAACATCAGCGGAAAACCGGGTAGTTCGATTTCCGAAAAGAACATTTAGCCTTTTACAATTCAGATGTTCAGCCACATCAAGCGCGGTGTCGAAACTACGCCTGAAGTATTCACGCCTGTATGGAAGACAAAGCGTTCCAAATTCACCAGCCTGCATATCTCCAGGAGGCACATCGAACAAAACAACGTTCAATCCCAAATCTACAATTCTCGAACGAATATTGCTGACACCTTCAGAATATGGAAATAAAAATTCAACATCTGAAAACCCTGCCTTTGCCGCCTGCTCAAAACGTTCGAGAAAGGGCACTTCAGAAAACAACATTGTCAAGTTTGCACAGAAATGTAATTTTTCCAGTAACATTATCTCATCTATATTATAATGCATACAAGTTTTTACGTTTAGATATTGCGGCAAGGAGAGTGTACCAGCCGTTCAGAAAGCCATTTCTGAAAAGTTGCACGGGACCGTATTCTGCAAACTCATCAACTGTTAAAGCATTTTCTTCATAAGCTTTTCTGAAGTCCGGAAGTTTTGCCGACAATTCCTTAATCACCTCCAATGGAGTTTCAATATCAATCATGGATTCCACAGGGAAATCGCCGGCAATAAGTTCTGCCGCAGTGCTCCAGTTGATGGTAATGTGTGCGTCTCCGCCAACAATCCCAGTAAAATGCTTCAGCTCGCGTGCCCCCCCTCCGAGCATGATTGTTTTATAGCCGCGTTCTTTCAGCATGCGATACTGCTTGCGGGCAACCGCGCAACCTGCCTGCCCAAGAACTTCTGCAGAAATATTAATCCCTCCACAGGCGACTGTTTTCTGTAGATACTCATCAAAAATTCCGGTAATGTGAGTAATGTAGAATGGTGGATGATTACCGGTTTTTGCCGCTGCTGACTTGTAAATTTCACACATGTGTATCGCCTGTGAAATAGAGAATACTTCTGTCGCGCAGATTGGGATATTCTGTTCTATGCATACTTCCAAAGCCTGTAGACTGCCTGGGATAACCGGGATTTTAGCCATGCAATTTTTTCCCAGTTTACGATTTTTCAAGACGTTTTGTATTGTTGATTTGCCATCTTCGTCCTTTCTGGGATCATCCTGAATAGTTACAAATCCCATTTTGGCATGGTTTTGTTCGTAGAGAGGCATGAATATATCAATAGCCCTCTTGACAGCCTTCCTGTATACTATCGGTGCGGCCTCTTCGCAATCGTTGACTTCCCGAATCACCTCGTCAATCAATTGATTCATATACTCAGGTTCGCTTTTCAACAGCTTGGAACAATAGGCAGGGTTCGTTGTGCAACTTACTGCACCGGCCGTCAATGCCTTCTTCATTTCTTCTTCCGTTGGGTTATTAATCCAGAACCTGGTTTCTGTCTGGCGATAAACACGATGAAAATAATCCTTCGACATATTAGCTACTTTCAAAATTCATTTTTATTAGAACCAACCATTTTTGCTAATACTCATAACTGTCTCCAGGCATTTTTAAGTCTTTTAAAATTATCATTTACTGTGTAATCAACAGTTTTGCCGGGGAATGGAGTCATTTCTAGCAACAGGTCGCCGCGGTTTTTCTTGTCAAGAAAGCCGCAGTCAAGTAGCGCACGCAGGATTATTTTTAATTCTTGCACATCAATTTCGCCGCCTTCAAAACCAATTGGCGGATGGGTGTCGCCCCAACGTGGACTGTTTTTGTCCTTCAACACGCAATTGCCCAAGTGGATACGTTTAAGATATGGCGCGGTGCGTTCGATCGCCGAAGTGAAATCCTCGCGCATCAACGGCAAATGTGCCACGTCAAGCTCAAAACCGAAATTATTGTGTTTTGCGCTAATCCGCTTCGCCAGTTTAACGCAATCGTCAATCGGTCCATATAGGAATTTCTTGTCAATATCCATATCAAACGGCTCGAGCAACGCGGTAATGTGATGTTTTTCCAACTTGACGCAGAGTTCAGCACAGAAGCAGTCAAAGGCCGTGAAATCCTCCGGCACGGCAGCGTAAAACGACGGCGTACCAGCGGGAAAGATAAACCCTTCAGCACCAATCGCCGCGGCCTGATTAATCATATCGTCAAGGATCATCCAGGTCTGAGCGTGATTAGCGGGGTCTTTTGCCGCCAGCGGCAGACTCCGCAATGGATAAAAGTGGATTGCGAAACAAACCGTTTTCCTGCACTTACAGATTGCCGAAATAAGCTCATTCTGGTATTCGTCGCCATAGGGCAGACAACAGTCAAAAGTTTCGATATCCGTACGCTTTATGAACTCCAGCAGTGTTTTTACATGTGCTTCCGGATCGTTACCGCATTCGGGGTAAAGCAGATGATGAACCAAACCGAGTTTTGCGTATTCTCTGATGTTGCCAATCACATTACCTCCTGACAGGGTTTGTAAAAAACTCCCCATTCAGCGTAATAGGAGCCATCAGGATTTTCTTTCACCTTATTAAATTTCACTCCACAACAAACACCGTCAAAATCAAAATGTTCTTCAAAATCAGTTTGAGATCCTGCTTCAGGGAGAATAGCTTTGTAAACATTGGGGTCAATTACGAACTCAACTATTGGAACTTTGTCTGGTTCCTTGAGTTCCATTGCTGTCATAATACGCTCGAAAGAACTTAATTCCATTATTTTCCTCATATTGTTCCCTTTCTACCGGCTCAATCTATTCCCTGGAAAATAATATATTCTGCCATCTTCAGCAGAGCCAACTATCATATCCAACTTGCCATTATTATTCCAATCTACAGCAAAAGGACAACAGTGATGCATTCCCAGAAGAATAGGCCAGCCATCAAACTTAACAAAACCGGCATCTTTGAATACTGGCTCTCTATTCGTTCCAATATTCTTAAGCCATTTTACCGTTGCACTATCAGTATTTTTATCATATATAAAATCACTAGCGCAATAAAGGATATCCCATCTACCGTCATTATCCCAATCCACCGCACAAAGACGTATCCTGCCAGCATCAATATAAGTGTGATTTGCTATCCCCTCTTTAGTAATCCGCTTATCAAGCTTAATTAGATTACCTTTCTCATCTTTAAGGAACATCATCAATTTAAGATCAAGATAATTTGTCCTATCTTTTCTTTCATATACAGCCAGATGTCCTTTGGGATCCAGTGTTATCATCTCAGGTAATCCATCGTCATTTATATCCCAGCAGGTAGGACGTACACGCCAGACACTTCGAAACGGTTTGCCTTCCAAAAGTAATCCTTGTTTCTTTTTAAGTTCAGGTTTGGTCTTAGAACCTATATTCTGATAAAAAGAATAATTTCCTAAGACATCACACACAATAATATCCAAAAGCCCATCACCATCCCAATCTACAACTAATGGTCCTGTATACCCACATTCAGTTTCCATAGGACTCTGGAGGCCCCCTCCACTTGGTTGCCTGTGCCAGATTACTTTACCCTCTGCCTGAAGGAATTCCATCTTTTCAAATTCAGGGGACTCTCTTGTACCTACATTTTCAAAGTAGCATATATGTCCAAATTCGTCCCCTGAGATAATATCTAAATCTCCATCACCATCCCAATCTACAACACTGGGGGTAGAGAAATCTCCCACAGAAAGAAATCCATTGATTTGGTTAATGAACCTGGATTTCCCCAGGATGAGCGCTCCTTTATCTGAAAATCCAAGAAATTCATTATATTGGATATAAGCCTGATAGGTAGAAGATAGTATGGCCTTCTTCCCTCCCCAATGAACTATTGTGGAGTGAAATATTGGTCTCAGTAATCTTAAAGGCTTGCCATCCTCAGAAATAGCAAAACCCCGGGAGACAAATTTTGGCTCTTGCCGAGTACCTGTATTTTCAAAATAATGTAGCCGGCATGTCCAATCTCCGGAGATTATATCCATGTCTCCATCTTCATCTAAATCCACAGCAGAAGGGTTTGCCCATCCACACACATCTATTGGAGTGCCGTCAACGAGATTAATTTTGATTGGCTGGCTGAATTGTGGATTCTTCTGAGTGCCTTTATTTTTCAGTAGATAGGTAAATCCATGCATAATGCCACCCTTCCATTTTCCATGTTCATCAAATCGTGTATTCCATAGGGTCTCCCAGTCTGCATCAGGCATCTCTTTTGGGTCTACCTTAGGCCACGTAGTGCTAACGACCTCGGTACCAAGTAGAATGTCCAATGTGCCATCTCCTGTCCAATCAACCAGATGGAAGTGGCAGCAAGACTCATCTTTATATTCTTTTTTCAACATACTATTGATACCGCTTAGCAATTCAACCGGGTAATCAAATGTCAATTTCCCATCCTCGGATGTGTTTGGGTAAAGCAAAATTTTATCCTCTATCCGAACAGCAATATCAAATTTGCCTTTTCCATACCAATCTACAGCATGTCCCTCACTACCATAGGGAACAATTCGTTTCTCCGTAAACCGTCCCTGTGGATACTGGGGTGACATAGGTTTGTGGAAAATGGGTATTCCATCTTTTTCGTAGTCAAATACCTTAGCAATATAAAACCCACCACTCAAATTAAAGCTAAATATAACAAGCTCTTCTTCTCCGTCACCATCAATATCCACAGCCGATACTCCACCACCCACATGCCCTCCCACATAAGGGCTAATACTTCCTTCTTTAAACTTTAATGCTTCATAGAACATTTTCTTCCTCCCATGTATATAGCACAAGCTCATTCTTGCACTATTTAATTTATTCTTCTTACAACAATTCGATCAACGCTTTTGCCAAACAAAAGTGCAATGCTCATCTGCTTTCTTCTGTCAACTTTCCGTCAATAACAGATGGTGAACTGGTTTTCGTTAAGTTAAACTCACTCATCTCCAATTTAAATCCTACACGTACATGCTTGCGCATCATTGCCTCGGCTTTGTCAGGGTCACCTTCGATTATACTTTTAACCAATCTAGTATGCCAATTTCTATTTTTTTTATGCCATGAGTTATCAACTTTTACAGTGTTATGCCAGAACATATACTGAAGATTTAATCTTTCTATATTCTCAACTAATTTTCGACAGCCACTTTCTATAGCAATTTTCATATGTAAATCATAATGCAATTTAATAAGATTAACCTGGTTGATTCTATCTGACTCAAACTTCTTATCCACTTCGCTCGCAAGTTTGATTAACTCTTCCGCCTTTTGAGAATTTATCTTTTTAGCGACAATCCTTGCCGCCATTCCTTCCAATGCCTCACGAACAATATATCTTCCTTCCAATTCAGCAATATCTAAATCACAAATCTTGACACCCCATTTAGGCTCTATTTCAATAAGTCCGTCATGTTCCAACTTTCTAAATATTTCTCGGGCAGTGATAGTTGTAATCCCAAAGCGTTCTGCTATTCTTCGTTGAGGCAATGATTGTCCTGGGCAGAACTCTCCTGAAATAATCGCTTTTTTTAAATTCCTATAGCCTTTTTCTATTAAAGTTTCGCTTTTCATCTTAGTTTATCTGGTATACCAGATATATTATAGAGTTATTTAACAAACTGTCAATTAGTTTTTTTGTGAAGTTTTTTTTGTGAAGTTTGACTTTAAATACAAAATTTGGGATTATATCTCTATGCTTAATCCGGATACTTCTATCCAATACATAAAAGGCGTTGGACCAAAAAGAGTTGCGCTATTTGAACGACTTGGTATCCAAACAGTCAAAGATCTCCTTTATTATATTCCACGAAGATATGAAGATAGAAGCGACTTTTCTCCTATTGCAAGACTCCGTATTGGAGAGCAGAACACAGTTGTGGGAAAAGTTCTGACAAGTGGGGTTCAGAAATTAAAGAGAAATTTGAGCATACTCAAGGTAGCTATTGATGACGGCACAGGCATAATATACGCTGTATGGTTTAATCAGCCGTTTTTGGAAGAACAGTTTAAGATCGGTACAAAGCTTGTTGTAAGCGGTAAGGTTCAGTTATACGGCAGAAAATTACAAATATCCAGCCAGTCTTATGAAATTTTACGTTCCAAAGATAAAGAGAGCGAAACAGAAGAACTAATTCATACAGGAAGAATCGTTCCTTTTTATCCTTTAACGCAGGATATATCACAACGGAGAATAAGGAGAATGATTAAAAATGCTCTGGATAACTGCCTTGATCAGATAAATGATATGCTTTCGCAGGATATTAAAGATAGATATAACATGGTAGATACTAAGCAAGCTCTTTTAAACATTCATTTTCCTGAGACTCAAAAGGATAGTGAGTCAGCTTATAGAAGAATTGTTTTTGATGAATTTTTGTTGCTGCAATTAGGAATTCTTTTAAAAAGGGCATCTATTTCAGAGCCCCAGCTTGGTATAAAACATCAAAATAAAGGAAGACTGCTGGAGCAATTTCTCAAGACCCTGCCATTCAAGCTGACTGATGCGCAGCATAGAGTTATAGATGAAATAAATCGGGATATGACATCTGAAGAACAAATGAACAGATTGATTCAGGGCGAAGTTGGATCAGGAAAAACTATTGTTGCAATTGCTGCGTTGCTGATTAGTATTGAAAATGATTATCAAGGAGCCATAATGGCGCCGACAGAGATACTGGCGGAACAGCATTACATTACTCTGGCAGAAATGCTCTCTCATCTTGGAATAAAAATTGATTTACTGATTGGCAGTACCCCTCAAAAATCGCGCGTAGAGATCACGGAAAATATACGCAATGGAATTACTGATATTATTATTGGAACACATACATTAGTTCAAGAGAACATTAAGTTTAAGAGACTAGGGCTTATAGTAATAGATGAACAACATCGTTTTGGCGTGATGCAGCGTAACATGCTAAGAAAGAAAGGGCTTAATCCTGATGTTCTGGTGATGACTGCTACACCTATACCCAGAACTCTTGCACTCACTGTGTATGGGGACTTGGATATTTCTACGATCAGGGAACTTCCTCCTGGAAGAGGCACTGTGTCAACGTATTGGGTATCAAAATCACAGCTCCAAGGAGTATATGAGTTTATTGAGGAAGAGATAAAAAGAGGGCGGCAGGCATATGTTGTCTCTCCTTTAATCGAGGAGTCACATATAATAGAGGCTCCGATAGTTATCGGAGTTACTCAGCTCTTTGAACATTTCAAGAAGGAGAGATTTCCAAATCTAAGAATAGGGCTTTTACATGGGCAAATGAAAAATGAAGATAAAGAAAAGGTAATGCAGGAGTTTCGCGAAAACAAGATTAATATACTGGTGTCTACAACGGTTATTGAAGTTGGTATAGATATTCCTAATGCAACTATAATGCTGATAGAGAATGCGGAGCGATTTGGTCTGTCACAACTTCATCAGCTTAGAGGCAGAATTGGCAGGGGCAGGAACCAATCATATTGTATATTACATGGTATGCCAAAAACCCCTGAAGCGCAGAAGCGGATGACAGTTATGACGCAAACGCAGGATGGCTTTAGAATTGCGCAGGAGGATCTGGAAATTAGAGGTCCGGGAGAATTCTTTGGAACAAAGCAGCATGGTCTGCCTGAATTAAAAATCGGCAATATAATTTTAGATATAGATATAATGGAGATTGCCAGAAAAGAGGCAGTAAATATAATCAAGACTGATCCTGAACTCTCAGCTAAAAAGAATTATCTTATTAAGAGAAATTTTCTGCAGAGTTTTAAACACAGGATTGATTTGGTAAAGGTGGGATAGGAAGGAGGCAGTTATTATGCATGTAGAAGATTTTAAATCTGCTGACACATGGCGTGTTTTCAGGATAATGGCGGAGTTTATAGAGGGCTTTGAGATATTATCAAAAGTAGGTAAAGCTGTAAGCATTTTTGGTTCTTCCAGAGTAAAACCTAATGACAAATATTACAAAATGGCTGAAGAACTGGCAGGCATGCTTGTAAAAGAAGGTTATGCTATTATTAGCGGCGGTGGGCCCGGGATAATGGAAGCTTCCAACAAAGGCGCGTTTAAGGTAGGGGGAGAATCAATAGGATTGAACATTGAAATACCACGAGAACAAAAGCCAAACAAGTTTATCAAAACTCTTCTTAACTTCAGATATTTCTTTTGCAGAAAAGTAATGTTTGTTAAGTATGCGTCTGCTTATGTTGTCTTTCCAGGCGGTTATGGAACAATGGATGAATTCTTTGAGGCGCTTACATTAATACAAACCAAAAGAATTAACTCTTTTCCTGTAATTCTGGTAGGAGAGAAATACTGGAAAGAGTTGGTTGAATGGATTAATGGAGAACTTGTCAGCCGAAATTATATTTCTAAAAAAGATACAAATATTTTCCATGTTGCAGACACTTCTCAGGAAGTAGTAGAAGTTATAAAAAAATTTTACAAAAAAACTCTACTCCTGCCAGCAATTCCGCAACTGAAAAATCGATTTGATTCTTCAGCCCATTCAAGTTAAAAGTTGTTTTTAAAAAGCAAAAATGGTATTTTGTTTTTGAGTCTAGAGGGGAAAGAAAAGAGAGCTAAGCAGACTATATTGAGGGAATTATAGATGTTAAAGATAGATTTTTGTAATAGGTTAGGAGAAAATTAACAATAATATTTTGACAATACCATCCAAAAATCAAGGAGACGGAAATGCAATTTGATAAAAATGATGCTCTCGCAATAAATACAATAAAAATGCTTTCGGTGGATGCTGTTCAAAAAGCAAATTCAGGACATCCCGGGCTTCCGATGGGAGTTGCGGATTATGCGTATGTGGTTTGGACAAGATTTTTGAGATACAATCCAAAGGATACAACATGGATAAATAGAGATAGATTTGTTCTTTCCGGAGGACATGGCTCAACACTTCTCTACTCTTTGCTTCATTTGAGCGGATTCAACTTATCGCTTGAGGATCTGAAAAACTTCAGGCAATGGGACAGCAAAACTCCGGGACATCCTGAATATGGGGTAACTCCTGGCGTTGATACAACAACCGGCCCGCTTGGGCAGGGATTTGCAAACGGGGTCGGGATGGCAATATCCGGGAAAATCTTTGAAAACAGGTTTAATGCAGACAATATCAAACTTTTTGATCCATATATTTACGGCATAGTAACCGATGGTGATCTAATGGAAGGTATTAGCGCAGAAGCAGCGTCTTTTGCAGGACATCTTGGGCTTGGGAACATTATATATTTTTATGATGATAATCACATTACTATTGAAGGAGATACTTCTCTTGCCTTTAGTGAAAATGTAGGGAAACGCTTTGAAGCATATGACTGGCAAGTAATAAAAATTGATCCATATAATCTGAATGAAATTGCAGGGGCAATTGACTCAGGACAAAGAGAAAAAAACAAGCCAACCTTGATTATAGGCAGAACCAATATAGCAAAAGGATCTCCTAATAAACAGGATTGCGCATCTGCACACGGCGAGCCTTTGGGAGAAGAGGAAGTAAAACTGACAAAGCAAAACATTGGCTGGCCTCTTGAACCTGCTTTTTATATACCAGAGGAAACAAAGGAAGTCTTTGAAAAATGTAATGAGAAGAAACTTTTAATCTATAAAGACTGGAAAAACAAGCTGGAAGAATACAAAACAAAATATCCGCAAAAAGCAGAGAACTTGAATAACCGGCTGAATAAAGAAATCCCAGAAAATATAGCAGATGCTTTACCCAGCTTTGAAAACAAACCTGTCGCAACACGAAATGCTGCAGGCGAAGTAATGCAGGCTATTGCAGAAAAAGTTCCTTTTCTTATCGGAGGTTCAGCAGATCTGTCTCCATCCACGAAGACGATACTGAAAAAATATGAATCTATAAATAGAGGGAAGTTCGCTGGACGCAATATACATTTTGGCATAAGAGAACACTGCATGGGCGGAGTATTGAATGGCATGGCTCTTTTCGGCGGCATTATTCCGTACGGCTCCACATTCTTTGTGTTCTCAGACTATATGAGACCTTCCATACGGCTTGCAGCTCTTATGAAGCAGCAGGTAATCTATGTTTTTACACATGACAGTATTTTTGTAGGGGAAGATGGCGCAACACACGAACCAATTGAACAAGCAGCCTCGCTTCGCTTGATACCAAACCTAACAGTAATAAGACCAGCTGATGCGTCTGAAACATCTGCCGCATGGATAGAGGCTCTTAAAAACAAAAATGGACCAACTGCTATTCTTTTAACAAGACAAAAAGTTCCTGTAATTGACAGAAATAAATATCCGTCAGCAAAAAACCTTTCTAAAGGGGCGTATGTATTAATAGATAGCAAATCCGAAGTACCTGAACTTGTTATTATTGCCTCCGGCTCTGAAGTCAGTATTTGTATGGAAGCAGCAGAACGTCTGAATAAGGAAGGACGTAATGTGAGACTTGTGAATATACCAAGCGTTGAAATGTTTGAAGCGCAGTCCGGCTCATATATTGAAAAAGTTATTCCGTCATTATGCAGGAAGAGATTAGTAGTTGAAGCCGGCTCAACTGCAGGATGGTATAAATACGCGGGATTAGATGGAAAAGTACTGGGAATTGATGAATTCGGAGCTTCTGCGCCGCATGAAATATTAGCGGAAAAATTCGGGTTTACTGCTGATAATGTGTATAGGAAGGCGCTAGAGATGATAAAAAAATAATTTCTAATTTCTAATTATTAATCAATTCTTAATGCTTAAATTTTTAAATATAATAAACAATGGAGAGTGCAATGAGTAGCAAAGTAACAGGAAACGCTGTCATCGGTCAATCAGGCGGACCAACGTGTGTTATTAATCAGAGTTTGGTTGGCGCAATAATAGAAGCAAAAAGGCATCCTGAAATTCAAAAATTCTATGGGGCGCTGCATGGCGTAAAGGGAATACTTGATGAGAATTTTATTGATTTAGGGGCGCAGGACCCTGCAGTTCTCGAAAAAGTGGCCAACACACCATCTGCTGCGCTGGGATCTGTAAGAAAAAAACCTACTGAGGAGGAATGCGAAAAAATCGTTGAGATATTCAAGAAGAATAATATCAGATATTTCTTTTATATCGGAGGTAATGATTCAGCGGAAACAGCAGATATTATAAATCAACTTGCAAACAAGGCAGGCTACGATCTGACATCTTATCATATACCAAAGACCATTGATAATGACCTGCTCGTTACTGACCACTGTCCGGGTTATGGTTCTGCGGCAAAATTTGTTGCAATGGCAATAATGGGTGATAATCTTGATAATGGGGCTATCCCCGGAATTAAGGTTAATGTTATTATGGGAAGACACGCAGGATTTTTAACAGCTGCTTCCGCTCTTGGCAGACAGCACGAGAACGATGGTCCGCATCTGATTTACGTACCTGAAATTCCGTTTTCAAAGGAGAAATTCATACAAGATGTTAAAGATGTTTACAACAGACTGGGGAGATGTCAGATAGCAGTCTCTGAAGGAATAAGTGATGACAAAGGCAATCCGATTTTCCAATCTGGAGTAAAGGATGCTCATGGAAATGTACAACTGAGCGGCTCCGGAGGGCTTGGAGATATGCTAATAGATATTATTAAAAAAAATATTCCCGGCAAACTTAGAGCCAGAGCCGATACATTTGGCTATTTACAAAGATGTTTTCCCGGTATTGTTTCTGAAGCGGACACAGAAGAAGCAAGGCGTGTTGGAGAATTCGCAGTGAAGAGCGCCGTAGAAAGCGGTCTTAAGGATGGAAGCGTTGCAATAAAAGCAGACGGACTTTTTATAACCCCTCTTCATTCTGTTGCTAAAAATACACGAGGCATGCCAAGAGACTATATGAATGAGGAAAGCAACAATGTTACGGAAAAGTTTCTTGCGTATGCAAGACCTTTAGTAGGCAAATTACCTGAAATCGGGAAATTAAAAGTATAATCTAACTAAATGACAAATGACAAAATCCAAATGTCCAATGAAATCCAAAATCCAAATGTCCAAATGAACCCACGATTTAAATCGTGGGTTCAAGGACGTAGGGGCAGGCCTTGCGCCTGCCCTAATGTGCATTTGACATTATTTGTGTGTATCATATTTTTATTTTTATTTTCTTCGTTAGCATATTCCTATTCTCAATCAGACACGGAGCTTTTTCAGCTGTCTGATGCAAATAGAAAAAAGAGTGAGAAGCACTTCATCCTTGCAGAAAAGTATGCCGCTGGCAAAGAGATTAAAAAAGCTATCAAACACTATGAACTTGCCATAAAGTATAATCCTGTGTATGTGGAGGCTTATTATAATCTTGGAAAATTATATGATAAACAGAATAAACTGGATAAGGCTATATCTCAATACATGCTTGCTCTTAAGTATAATCCTAAATATACCAATGTTTATAATAGCTTAATGTGTATCTATAAAAAGCTTGGACGACTCGAAGAAATGGCAAAACATTACAAACTTGCTATTTCTTATGACCCTAAATATAGCTGGGCATATTTTAATCTCGCCAGACTATATTTTGATATAAATAATACTCCAGATGCAATAAAGAACATAAAGTTCGCCATCAAGCACAGTCCTCAACATTCTGATAATTACAACAATCTCGGAGTCATTTATTGGAAACATGGTAAATTAGAGAAAGCTGAAGAGCAATATAAACTAGCTATTAAACATGATCCTAAACACGTTGCTTCTTATAATAATTTAGGCGCTGTATATCTGCATGAGGATAAGCTGGCGCAAGCTGAGAAGCAATTAAAACTTGCTATAAAATACGACCCGAAATTCTACTATGCTTATTACAATCTGGGATTGGTTTACTTAAAACAGGAAAAAAAGGAACAAGCCATAGCTCAAATGAAATTCGCTATCAAAAACAATCCCAACTTATCAGATACTTCCAATAATCACGGTATTGCTTATTACCAAAGACAATGGAAAAACTGAATAAACAACATTAATCTTTGTTAGCTGTTTTACATTCGCTAACAGGAATTCGCATATCCATAGGCGATCCATAGTCCTGATGATCCAGAAATTCTCCTGCTCCTCCGGCTGCTCTGCCAAGAGCAAAGGACAAGAACGGAATATCCAGAACTCTCTGAATAGTGATTTTACTTGTTTTAAGATAGTTCCAGCAAATTCCTAACCAGATGCAGGCAATTGCTGCATCTAAATTAACGGCAAAAACATTTCTTGTTGCTCCAACAGCCTTTAAACTATGAACCAGAAGATGATAGAATTCCAGAAAGATATTAGTCTTCCCTATTCCTTTTAGATAATTATAAATGGACTTTTCTCTTGGATCATAATTAATATCTTCTCCCCTAAAAACCGGATGTCCTATACATGGTATTCTCTCATAATCTATGCCTGCGTCCTTAGCCGAAAGTTTCTTACGCATAAATTCCTTTGCGCGCTTTAAAGCAAGTTCCTGAATATCTATGGATCTTCTGTCAAATTCATACGGATCATCAAAATCAATATCTCTAAAAATCTTTATGAGAAATTCCGTTGCTTTCCGACCATTACCTCCGTGCACAGTGCCGATACATGCTAATGTAGAGATCATAGCGGTATTTGGATTGTTTCCTGCGGATGTGGAAAGTTTGGCTCCCTGAGCGGATATAGTTCCCGGACCGTTAGTAAGAGAAGCTGTAAGAGACATTTCCACAAGCTTGGTCTCAAACTCATGTTTTGGAAAACCTCCTGCCCAATAGAGAATTATGGACTCAATAAAGGAATGTTTTTCCATTAATTCTGTTAACGATTGTCCGTATATTCCTACTTTATGACCGTCGCTGTAAGATGCGTGAGACCTGTTGCGCATATCGGTTCTTGTTACAGTTGCGCCAAGAGTTGATCTCTCCAGATCCTCCAACTGAGATCTGTATGGCTGAGGAATATTACCATGGCTCAATACACAATCCGATGACAATTTCTTTGCTCTTTTTCCAAGATTGATACACCATGGATTTAATCTGAGCGGTGTGTATTTCTCATAATCTCTGTTCCAGCCGTTCATCTGATAAATGAATTGCGCAGCCTGTGGAAGGTGATGAAGCGCAGTAATCCTGATTCCTCTTTTTAAATCCTCTGCCTTATAATGCTTCTTTGGATCAAAGGAATTCTGTTCAAAATACTCATCAAACATTCTCATTTTTGCAGAAGCAGAAGTATTATTCCCTTCTATTACAGCTCCCGCATGTCCGAGAGACAAATTCTTTCTTTCAAGGAGCTTTCCTGTTACATAAACTACAATGGGCTTGATGTAGCCTATCTTCTTTAGCGATTCTATAGCCTCAAACTCATATAATCCGCCGGGCTCTATGTACAATACAATCAACTTGGTGTTTTCATCCTTTTCCGCAAGTTTGAGAAAATCAAGAAGAGGTGTTAGTATTAAAGCATCTTTTCCTGTCGAGATCCCAAATGAAGTTCCTAATCCTGCGCTGAGCAGATACGACGACATAGTATTTACCATGTTGCCGCTGTTTGAGATAATAGAGACTGTCCCTTTTTTAAAACTTTCTTCCGGATTATCTCCTCCTACAGCGCCAACTCGCACGTGATCCATTGTGTTTATAACGCCAAGTGTGTTACAGCCTATCACGTCAACATTTGCCTCTAAAGCAAGACTGTGTATTTTTGATGTAACTTCAATGGACACATGTTCTGTGATTATAAATATCGTCTCTATAAACTTTTCGCCGCAATTTATAATTTCTTTTACATCTCCATATACAGCTTGCGGAGGAGAGTATACAACAGCTTTGTTAGGATATTTGTTCTTTGATGTTTTTTTAAGAAGACTTCCAAAATCCGAAAAAACAGGTATGGAAGATCTATCTGAAACCGCTATCTTCTCTCCCCCCTTACCCAGCGCCCAGCCGCCAATTATATTGGGAGAGTACTTTTGAGACGTAATGCTCACTCCGCCAGCCTCTCTTCCTGTAATATTGGATACAGCTATTCTGTCACCCTTCTTCAATAAATCATGTAATGTTTTTGCTCTCATATCGTTAGCCTCGCCGCATACTCCGCAACCAGCGACACAGGCGTATCAGGCCCAAAAATAACATGCGGTAAGTTTAATGCTTCCAGAGATTTCTTCATTACAAAAATACCTTTCGCAAGATGCGGGCCTCCCCTGCCTATAACCACCATACATGAAAGAGAACTGTGTTCCTTTGCATAATCTGTAAGAGCGTCAGCTATTGCCTTAAATGTAACATCAATTAATGTATTGTTTGCCTTTCCTCCAAGTATAAGAAGCAGAGACGCATCCTTAAGATGATGCTTGAAGCATATCTGAACGGTTTTATACATTCTTTCATAAGGCGGATTCCCGCCGAAATCCGATAAAAATATAGGATCTCCTCCATACTCCATAAGAGTTTCCGTAATAATAGTTGATGCTCCGCCGCCGAATAGAATGGGAAGAATTGCTGAACCTCCTATGTCGCTCACATGAGCCTGACCTTGATGAGAGCTTGCCTGCCACTCATTCATCTCCTCTTCAAACTCTGAAATATCTTCGGGATACTCGGGAATATCCAATTTTAGATTCTGGAACTTAAAGTTTGCTTCATCAAATACAGCCTTAAAATCGCAGGCAACCGGTTTTCCTTGAGGAGTGATTATCCATGGATTTATTTCGCATAATTTCATTCCTGTAGAAATAAACATATCCCAGTAACTTACCAGCGCTCTGGCAAATTGGCTTATGTATTTGCTTGGATACTTAAGTTTTTCTAAGATACCGGACGCTTGGTACGCATCAAGTCCGCGGTAAATATCCACAGGGATTGTTATGATATCTTTCTGAGGTATGCTCTCAACATCAACACCTCCTGAGAGTGATACAGTAATGGATGGAGTGAGAAATTTAGAATTATATGTAATAGCTGTATAAATTTCATATTTCTTAGGTATATGCTGAACAACATATGCGGCTCTGGGAAGTTTTTCGCCAACAGGTGTGCTGCTAATCTTCTGCATTCCGGCAAGAGCTTCCCTGCTGTTATGTATAATTTTTATTGCGCCTGCTTTTCCTCTTTTCCCTGTCAGCACATCCGGTTTAACCATCCCTTTGCCGCCCCATCTTGATAAAGCATCTGTAAGATTCTTACTGCTGCAAGGAGGAGTTATAAATTCCGGCACAGGGATATTAAATCTATCTGCCATTTGCTGTAGAAAGATTAATTCTGTTATTTGTGCGCTCATTTTCTCTCCTTTTTCCTTAGTTCCAGCACCATAACTCTCAAATTATTTATAGAAGTATTATCAGGTGTGTAAACAAATTCTATAATACTAACCTGTCTTTTGCTTTGTTCAATAACTCGCGCAACTTCCTTTCTCCATTGAGGAGAGGAAATTACAGTGTCCACTTTACCAACAACTTGTTTTAGCTGACTGCAAGAAGGATTTGTAAGCCTAAAGATTTTTTTAAATCTAACACCTATTTCATCCAGACTTCTTATAAGCTCTTCCCTGAATTTCTCCGATGTAGTAACAATGCCTATAGAAGATACGTCTGAAACTCTTGCAATATCCACAATAGTGTTCATTTGAAGCGTAAGACTTATCCCGTAAATCTTATCCCTGCATTCTTTCAAAAGATCCTTTAATTCATCCAAATGATAGAAAGATGTAATTATTAAATTTGCCCCATTAATTTCTTTTATTGCTTTGGGATTCTTGTTTCTTACGTCAGAAAGCACAATCGGAATAATCTTTATATGCGGATCAAGCCGAAGATGCTTGGAAAAATAAATGGTCTGCTCTATATTACATTCAACAAAAACCAGCCTTACATACTTCATCAATTCTTTTTTTTCTTTAATAAACTTTCTTACACGTATTAAATACTCATCTAAAGAAAACTCCATTCTTAGCGCTTCTTCAACAGAATGCTCAATATTCCTCAGCAAAATTTCTCTCTTGCTAAGTCCTATAAAATTCTCAGGACTTGTTATAAATGTACCTTTCCCAATATGCGTCTGTATTATCCCCTCTTTTTCAAGTTCAGCATACGCCATACTAACAGTATTGCGGCTAATATTCAGATTTTCAGACAGTTCTCTTTGAGTAGGCAAACGCAGATCTTTCAGTCCTTCTTTTTTTATGATGTTATTGATCTGCTCTTTCATCTGAACATAAATAGGCAACTTGCTTTTGCGGTCAATGTTTAAATTCACTATTAACTTCCTTTTTCAATATTGGACTAATCTATTAGTCCTAATGTAACACATCTATTATTCTTGTCAATATAAATTATTGAAAAATTTTAAAAAAAGCTTGACAGATATAGAGAATAAGATATAATTCATTAGATTTAATAATTGCTGTTACATAATTGGACTGAGCCAATTATATGTAGGGACAGGTCGTGACCTGTCCGATACAAAGGCTAACATTGAAATTCCTAAATATTTAAGTTATATTAAACATCCCCCATAGTCCCCCTTCAAAAGGGGAATTAAAGGGGGATGTAATGAACAAGGAGGACATAAAAGTGGGTTTAGGTGTAGTAGAAAAAATTATAAAAGCACATCTTGTAAAAGGGAAAATGGTTACTGGTGATGAGACCATAACAAGAATAGATCAGACTCTTACGCAAGACGCTACAGGAACAATGGCCTATCTCCAGTTTGAAGCTCTTGGAATTCCAAAGATAAAAACAGAACTGGCTGTTAGTTATGTTGACCATAATACCATACAAGTGGGTTTTGAGAATGCTGATGATCATCGTTATCTTCAAACTGCCGCTTCCAAGTATGGCGCTTATTTTTCCAGAGCGGGAAATGGAATATGTCATCAGGTGCATCTGGAAAGGTTTGCTGAACCTGGGAAAACCCTGCTTGGTTCGGATTCTCACACTCCGACAGCAGGAGGCATGGGAATGCTTGCTATCGGAGCGGGCGGACTGGACGTGGCTGTAGCAATGGGAACATGTGAATATACTATGCGTTATCCAAAAATCATCCGCATTAATCTGAAAGGTAAATTAAATCCGTGGATAAACGCAAAGGATATAATACTTACAATTTTGAAGATGTTCGGCACTAAAGAAAATGTTGGAACTATAATAGAATATGGAGGTGCAGGACTTGAAAGTTTAGATGTTCCGGAAAGAGCTACTATAACTAATATGGGTGCAGAGCTCGGTATCACTACCTCAGTATTTCCAAGTGATAAGCTTACGAAAAGATTTCTTCTCTCTCAGAATAGAGGAGATCAATGGAAAGGATTAAAAGCAGATTCAGACGCTAAGTACGAAAAAGTAATAAATATTAATCTTGCTGAAATTGAACCAATGCTGGCATGTCCTCATAGCCCGGGTAATGTTGCTCCTGTAAGAGAACTAATTGGAAAAAGAGTAGATCAAGTGATCATTGGCAGCTGCACCAACTCTTCCTACAGGGATCTTAAGACAGCTGCTCATATAGTCAAAGGACATAAAATCTCAGAGAATGTGAGCTTTGTAGTTGCCCCTGGTTCAAGACAGGTATTAAAAATGATAACAGATGACGGCAGCCTTTCTGCACTGATTGATGCAGGCGCTAGAATTGCAGAGTGCGTATGTGGATTCTGTATTGGGAACAGCCACGCTCCAGCTACAGAAGCAGTAAGCATCAGAACCAATAATAGAAATTTCAAGGGTCGTTGTGGAACTCAATCTGCTTCTGTTTTTCTATCAAGCCCTGAGACAGCTGCTGCGTGCGCACTGTCCGGAGTGATCTATGATCCGCGTGATCTTAAAGAACTGGTTTTCCCATCTTTTGACCTGCCAAAGAAATTTCATGTAGATGATACTATGATCATCCCTCCTGTGTCTGATGGCAAAAAAACAAAAATATGCAAAGGTTCGAATATTGGAGAGCCTCCAAAAAACGAACCTTTATCTGAAAACATCAATGGCAAGATTGCAATTAAAGTAGGAGATGAAATTACAACTGATCACATAATGCCTGCAGGATCAAAATTGAAATATCGTTCCAATATTAAAAAATACTCTCAATTTGTATTTGAAGGGATTGAGACATCTTTTCCAAAACAATGCAAGGACAATAGATTAGATGGTTACAGTAATATTATTGTGGCTGGCCTGAGCTACGGTCAGGGCTCAAGCCGCGAGCATGCAGCTATATGCCCGATGTATCTGGGAGTAAAAGCTGTTATTGCAAAATCCATAGAAAGAATCCACAGAACTAATTTAATAAACTTTGGCATCCTGCCTCTCATCTTCATAAAACCCGATGATTATCAGCATCTGAATGCAGGAGACATTATAGAAATTTTGGATATAGGTAAAACAATAACAAAAAACGCAAATCTGGTTTTGAAAAACAAAACCAGGAATGTTGATATTGAGTTAAAACATGATTTTACCGAAAAAGAAAAACAAATAATAGCGGCAGGAGGTTTATTAAACTATATAAAAAGAAAGGGTAAATAACAATGAACAATCAAATCAAGATGACAAACGGAAAATTATGCGTGCCTGATGAACCCATTATTCCCTTTATTGAGGGAGATGGAACCGGTACTGATATCTGGCGGGCTTCGGTGAGAGTATTTGACGCGGCGGTTGAAATGGCGTATGGAGGCAAGAGAAAAATTGTATGGAAAGAAATATTTGCGGGAGAAAAAGCGTATAAGAAAACAAAAGAATGGCTGCCTGAGCAAACAGTTGATGCTTTCAGGGAATATCTGGTAGGCATAAAAGGACCTTTGACAACACCTATTGGCGGCGGCATTAGAAGTCTAAATGTTACTCTTAGGAAATTGTTGGATCTATACGTTTGTCTGCGGCCTGTAAAATGGCTCGAAGGTGTTCCTAGTCCTGTTAAGCATCCGGAAAAGGTTGATATAGTTGTTTTTCGGGAAAACACTGAAGATGTCTATGCAGGTCTGGAACTGCAAGCATATTCAGAAGACGCAAAGAAGCTTATCAGTTTTTGCAAAGATTCTTTTGGATGGAATATCAGAGAAGACTCCGGCATAGGACTGAAACCCATAAGCGAGGCTGGAAGTAAAAGATTAATAAGAGCAGCAATAAAGCATGCAATAAAGAATAAAAGAAAAAGCGTAACTCTTGTTCATAAAGGCAATATTCAAAAGTACACAGAGGGTGCGTTTAGAAACTGGGGATATGAACTGGCAAAGAATGAATTCCCGGAAGAAGTTATATCATGGGATGAATGTAAAGGGATCGTTCCTCATGGAAAAGTCTTAATAAAGGATGCTATTGCCGATATATTTCTTCAGCAGATATTAACAAGAACAGACGAATTCGATGTAATAGCAACAATGAATCTCAATGGAGATTACATTTCAGACGCAATAGCTGCCCAGGCAGGAGGGATTGGAATAGCTCCCGGCGGAAACATCAACTATGATACAGGTCATGCAATATTTGAGGCGACTCACGGCACAGCTCCAAAGTATAAAGATATGGACAAAGTTAACCCCGGATCAGTGATATTGTCCGGAGAGATGATGCTTAGATATATCGGATGGGAAGATGCTGCGGATCTTATTGCTAAAGGAATAAGCAAGGCAATCCTAAGCAAAAAAGTTACGTATGATTTTGAAAGATTGATGAGCGGAGCAAAGCTTCTTAAATGCTCTGAGTTCGCAGATGAAGTCATAAAGAACATGACAGAATAAATTTCCTTTGCAATAACTTAACAAATATGTTAAGTTATTGTCATGAATTGGATGAAGTTTCTAAAGACTGTAGGGAAATTACCTGTAATTAATACTGAAAACTTATTTGCAGGTGTGTCTGATCCTACTGGAATTGAGGTGCAAATTAGCCGCTGGAACAAAGCAGGAAAGATTATTCAGCTTAAAAGAGGAATGTATTTGCTTGCAGAGCCGTATCGTAAGATTGCAGTCTATGAGCCTTATATTGCTGCTATCTTAAAAAACCCTTCTTACATCAGCATGGAAAAAGCGCTTGAGTATCATAATCTAATTCCTGAAGCAGTAACGGTATATACGTCAGTTACGACAAAAAGGCAAGGGAGATTTGTGTCCAAAGCAGGATTTTTTGATTACAGGCACATTAAGGAATCTCTTTTTTGGGGATATAAGTCAGCTACTGTTAATAAACAAACTGCTTTTATTGCGTCTTGTGAAAAAGCGCTCCTTGATTTTTTCTATGTAAAGAGGTTGAATATTTCATTAGATTATCTTTATGAGTTGAGACTTCAGAACGTAGAAAAAATTAATATTGAAAACTTGTTTGAATATGCTTGGCGATTTAAAAAACCAAAAATGTTATATGCAGCCAAAGTAATCAAGGAGTATAGCACCTTGATCAAGAAAGGAGAAAAGACATTATGAGAGATTATGTTCTCGAGTTAGTTGCAACGAAAACCGGTTTTAACGCAAAATTAAATATCATGCGAGAATATCTTCAGGCATGTATTCTGAGAATTATGCATGATAATGGAGTGTTTCGTTCAACTGCATTTTTAGGCGGAACTGCGTTGCGGTTTCTTTATAATCTTCCACGTTTTTCAGAAGATCTGGATTTTTCATCAACTGAGAATAAGCACTACACGTTCGCAGATTTAGTAATAAAGATTAAACAGGAATTAAAATTGGCAGGATATGATATTTCTGTATCTTATAATGACGAAAAGACTGTTCGGCATGCAATGGTCAAGTTTGATAAATTGATGTATGAGGCAGGAATTTCACCTCATAAGGCGCAAAAGTTTTCAATAAAAATTGAAATTGATACTAATCCACCTGAAGGAGCTGATTTAAAAACCGATATTGTCAATAAATATTTTCCAATTTCTTTTTTGTCTTATGATATTCCTTCTCTTTTTGCAGGTAAATTTCATGCATTATTGAGTAGAAAATATACTAAAGGACGTGATTTTTTTGATCTTGGATGGTATCTTTCGCGTTGGAAGGATATCTCACCTAATATTGCTATGCTTCAAAATGCGCTCAAGCAAACCGGTTGGACTGGAGAAATGCCATCAGAACATACATGGCGAGATTTTCTTTATACTGTTGTTAAAGCGACAGATTGGCAAAAAATAGAACAGGATGTAGGAAACTTCTTAGAAAATCCTTCTGACATGAATATCTTTACTAAGAAAAATGTGCTTAGCTTGTTACAGTGAAAAATCAAACAAAAAAGTGATTTATTCTACAGACAACTGTACTCTCATGTGTTAAAATTTGTTTTAGAGGAGCGAGACAAAACTATAATGACTTCCAGAGAAATTGTTAAACGCAATTTAGAATTTAGGAATCCCCAGCGCATTGGGCTTAATTTCAGCGGAGAAGATGGTGGGTTTATTGCTAAAAATTATGGAGATATTAAAGGAATTGGAGTTAAGTCTGACTGGGATCAGTGGGCATATGAAAGTTTTTTAAAAAATAAGAGGATAAGTAAAAGCAGGATATAGGGGAAATATTATGAATAAAGTTAAAAGAGCGCTGATAAGTGTGTCTGATAAAACAGGGATTGTGGATTTTGCTAACCAATTGGACAGAATGGGGATAGAGATACTCTCAACAGGAGGCACAAAAAAGTCGCTTGAGGAAGTGGGCGTATCTGTAAAAGGAGTATCTGAATTTACAGGTTTCCCGGAGATGCTTGATGGCAGAGTGAAGACGCTGCATCCTAAAATTCATGGAGGTCTTCTCGCAGTCAGGAGTAACAAGGAGCATATGAAACAGGTTGAAGAACATTCTGTTCAACTGATTGATATGGTCGTAGTAAATTTGTATCCATTTCAGAAGACTATAGCTAAGGAGGGAACCTCTCTTGAAGAGGCAATAGAAAATATTGATATCGGAGGGCCAACAATGCTTCGCAGCGCAGCAAAAAACTACAAGGACGTTGCTGTTGTGACTGACCCGGATGATTATGCTTTCATTATTGATGAGCTTAAAAACTCGGGGGAAATATCTAACGAAACAAGACAGCGACTTGCTGTTAAGGTGTTCAGGCATACTGCGGATTATGACAGTGCTATAGATAAATATCTCAGCGAAAACTTATCTAATGAAAAAATATTAAGACTTAAATTTACTCAAGGGGTATCTCTAAGATATGGGGAGAATTCACATCAGTCAGCTACCTTTTATATAGACAAAGATTGCGCGGAATCAAACCTTGCTTCAGCAAAGATTTTGCACGGTAAAGAGATGTCTTATAACAATTATGTAGACGCAAACGGCGCTTTTGAAGCAGTAAAAGATATCAAAGAGCAGATTGGAGCCGTTGTGGTAAAACATACAAATCCATGTGGATATGCGACAGGCAAGACCCTGAAAGAAGCTGTTGAAAAAGCCTGGATGGGAGACCCAATATCCGCTTTTGGATCAATTGTTGCTGTTACAAGAAAACTTGATCTGGAGACCGCAGAATTTCTAAAAGGAAAGAATACAAAGCACCTAACTTATGCGAAACAGGATAATAAGTATGTGCCGGAGGAGGTTAAAACAAAGCATGTGGAGGTTATAATAGCTCCGGGATATGACAGGGATGCTTTAGAGCTTTTAAAGTCTGAAGGCAAGGTATTGCGCATTCTTGAAGTAGCGCCGCTTGATATTGGCAAGCATGAAAGATTTACATATAGAAAAATTGTAGGCGGTATACTTGAGCAGGACAGAGACTTGAAAATCTTTGATACATTTGATGTCGTCACAAAAGCACCGTTTCCCAATAATAAAAAAGAATTAGCCAAGTTTGCGTATAAGGCGTGTAAACATACTAAGTCTAACGCGATTGTTCTTTGCAGAGAATATGCTTCAGGATGTTTTCAGGTATTGGGTATGGGCGCCGGTCAGCCAAACAGGGTTGATTCTTTGCGTAAGTTAGCAGTTCCAAAAGCAATGGAAAATCTACAGATCGAGTATGACATGCTGAAACCGGAAAGCTCATTAGATGTTTATATAAAAAAGATAATGTCGGAACTGGTTCTGGCTTCTGACGCATTCTTCCCGTTTTCTGACACTGTTGAGGAAGCAGCCGGTTTTGGTATTCGCTATATTATCCAGCCGGGCGGGTCAAAACGCGATGATGCCTCAGTATCCAAGTCCGACGAGCTCGGTATATCTATGGTATTTACAGGAATGCGGCATTTCTTACACTAAAGCTATGAAACATAAAAATGTGCTGGTTATCGGAGCAGGAATAGCAGGCATTACCACGGCTTTGGATATTGCAGATAGAGGCATAACCGTCCATCTAGTAGAAAAAACATCTTCAATAGGCGGACATGTTCAAAGGTTTTGTTGTAAAGCAGTAAACAATGTCTGTACAAAATGTGGGGCTTGCCTTCTGAAGGATAAGATAGATAAACTAAAAATTAGTCCTAATATCAAAATATATTTAAATTCAAATATATCCGATGTTTCCAAGTCTAAAGATAGATTTTCTGTTCAAATAAAGCATGGTAATAAAACCAGCTCTGTAGAGATAGATGCAATAGTTATTGCATCTGGTTTTACGCCATTTGATGCAGCGACAAAGGGCAGATTTGGTTACGGAAGAATTCCTTATGTTTTTACAGGGCTGGATATTGAAGAATGCTTCAAAGAAAATGTAGGGGTTCAATATTTTGAACCCTTATCAAATAAAATCCCAAAGCAGGTAGCATTTATACAGTGTGTTGGCTCCAGGGATCCGCACTTAAACAAAGGCTATTGTTCAAGGGTGTGCTGTCGTTATGCTTTGAGACTCGCCATGATGCTTAGAGAAGCTTTCCCTGAAATTAAGGTAGATATCTTCTATATGGATATTCAGTCTTCAGGCAAAGAATTCAATATGTTATATGACCAATGTAAGGATGATTCAAAAATAGAGTTTATAAAGAGCATACCAACAAGGGCGCAGGAAATTCCTGAGACTAAATCAGTAAGGGTTTTGTATGAAGATATGGCAGAATCTAAACTTGCTGAGAGGGATTATGATCTTCTTGTTCTCTCTATAGGCATAATGCCGTCAGAGGAGAATCAGAGAATTGAGAGTCTTCTTGGAATTAATACAGACAAGTTCGGGTTTTTTGAACCTAATGTTCAAGGTGTTTTTCTATCAGGCGCATGTGAAGGGCCGAAGAGCATATCCGAATCTATTCAACACGCAGAGAAAACCGCAGTAGATGTGATGGAGTACTTATGAGTATCCTTATAATTGGTGGAGGTATTGCAGGAATAACTGCTGCAATATACCTTGGGGAACAAGGGCATAAAGTAACTCTAATTGAAAGAGGAGAAATCATGGGCGGCAGGTTAAATAATCTTTTCAGCGTGTATGGTCTTGACATATCGCCAAAAGATTTCATGTGTGAGCAAGTATCAAAATTAAAAGAGTTCTCAAATGTAGACATATTTACTTGTGCGGAATTGATAGAGACTAAAGGGCATGTAGGAAACTTCAATTCAAAATTAAAAATTAATAACTCAAAATTAAGAGAAGTTAAGCATGGGGCAGTTATTATTGCAACGGGAATTGATGTATCCGCGCCAAAGATAGATTGCAATTCTCAAAAGATAATCAATCATACACGTCTTGAAGATTACATTGCGAACAATAAGATAAGAAGATTGTCAAAAGTCATATTCTTATGTGATTTTGACAAGGAAGATTCTCAAATAATAGCATTATCTACTTTAAAAAATGCTTTACTTCTCAGAGAAAAATTAAGATGTGAAGTGTCTGTCTTATCCCGAAACATAAAAGTTGCCGGTAAGAATTTTGAGCAATTATATACAGCTGCCAGAGAAAAAGGAGTTGTGTTTTCTACTGTAGACGGCATAGCTGTAAAAGATCTCCTGTTGAAATGTGACTGGCTGATAATTGGGGAAAACATTCTTCCCAGCCAGGGCACAGAAGAGCTCTCGGTAATACTTGGTGTTGAGAGAGATAAACAAGGATTTTTTCAGAATAACAATGTTCACTTTATGCCAAATTTGTCAAACAGGAAAGGCATATTCTTTGCCGGAGCATGTCATATTGATGCAGGGCTGAATGATATATTAGATGATTCGCTGACAGCTGCATATGCCGCTCATAACCTGGTTGCAAAGAGTGCGATAGAAATCGGTGAGAAGACAGCAGAAGTAGATGAGGAAAAATGCGCGCTTTGTCTTACGTGCCTAAGATCATGCCCTCATAAAGCAATAGATATAGAGTTCTCTCGCGAACTGGGCAAGAAAGCTGCAAAGATTATTGAAGAGGCATGTTTTGGATGTGGAATCTGCACATCCCTATGCTCCTCAAGCGCAATAGAGCTCAGGGAATATGAGGATGAGAAGATACTTAAGCTTATAAGGTAAATAAAATGACAAAAGTACGCACAAAATGGAATCTCTGGTAACACAGTATCCAAACCACGAAAGATAGTCCTTGAGCCGGAATTAGTCATAAGAGAATCATGTGGGGCAAGAATTGGGAAGCAGAAGATTATAGATTGGATTTTAAATTAAACGCAGGATAGTAACAATGAAAATCTCATTAATGACCTATAAGCATACTAAGGGGCTGTTTACTGATTTAGATGCTTTCTGTAACTTTTTAGACACCATAAAATCGTATGGCATTACAGGAGTGGAGCCTATGTTTCTGGAAGCAGAGGATTTCTATCTTAATCATGATCTGTTGCATGGCGTTTTAGAAGAAATACTGAAGAGAAACATGCACATTCCTAATATTGACCTTATTGTCAACCATTTAAAACCCGGAGGTTTTGAGGAGGCATGTGAAAAAACAAGAGCAATGATTAACTCTGCCTCTATTTTAAAACCCGATCTTGCTATGACTAATGGGAACAGGCTGCCTGAAGATATGTCCCCTGAAGAGGGAAGGAAACTTGTTGCTCTTTCTATTGATAATGCAATTGAAGCTGGGAAAAAGCACGGTTTAGACATTGCTACTGAGGCATTCGGTATCTCTTATGATGTTATGTCAACATCGGATATGCTTGAAGACATATTCTCTATGGTAGAAAATTCACCGCTATATTTTGTAGGAGATTCCGCAAATTCATGTTATGGAGGAGAATCTTCTGTAGTTGCGCTTGAGAAATTCTGGCATATATTAAGACATGTCCATATCAAAGATATAAAAGAAACACAAGAAGGCACCGGTTATCCTGCAAAAGGAGATAGGTGGCTAGGGCAAGCTGAACTTGGAACAGGAATCGCAGGAATAAAAGAGTTCACAAACTTTCTAAAAACTCATTCCTATAATGGCTGGTATTCCCTTGAGACCTACTGGACTGATGATTTAAGTATTCTTGGAGAGTACGCAGATACATTAAGACAACTATTGTAACGCCAAAATTTAATAACAATGGATCCTAAATCAATAGAAGAAATTTTAAGTAAAAAACTCCTATTAGAACTCAGAAGATTGTTTTACAAAACTACCGGTATGACGATATCTTTTATAATTGGCAGGAGTGGAGGAGATGTAGATTTTTTCCCTAAGTCGAAAAGAAGTCGGTTCTGCAAGATCATACATTCCACGCAGAAGGGTAAGGCGCGGTGTTCTCTCGCGGACACAGAATCTATTAACACTGCTTTCAAGAACCGAAAACCTCATATTCATCAGTGCCATGCGGGACTTATTGATATCTATGTGCCCATAATAATGAAAAACAAACTCATTGGGGCTCTTGCTTCGGGACAAATACTTACTAATAAACCAACAGATAAAAAATTCCTTTCAATAAAAAAGAAAACCCAGGATTTAAAAATTGACATTAACAAACTTAAAGATGCGTATAAAAAGGTTGAAGTTATTTCACGTGAGAAACTGGATATAGTAGTAAAACTCATGTTTTTTATGGCTAATTTTATCGTAGAAAAAGAATCTTTAATAATCTTGCAAAATAAACTTATTCAACAGCAGAAGAAGATAGAGGAAGCTAATAGGGAAAGAGAGCTGTGGAAAAAAGAATTGAGAAAAGCTATGCCTTTTATTGAAATGCAAAGTGTCTCTGCTCAGGAACATTCACACCATGAAAAGATTATCGTGGAAGCCAAAAAATTTATTGAGAAAAACTCCGCAAAACCGTTAAATCTCAAAGATGTCGCAGAAGCGGTCTATCTGAGCCCTAATTACTTCAGTAATTTATTCAAACACTACACAAACTACACCTTTCATGAATATCTAACAAAGATTCGCATTGAGAATGCTAAAAAGTTTCTCAGCAGGTTAGCTCTCAATGTATCACAGGTATCAAATCTTGTTGGATATGATGATCCTAACCATTTCAGCAAAGTGTTCACAAAAATAACAGGCTATTCTCCACAAAAATATCGTAAGATTTTTTTGAAATAAAAATCGTAAGAATATCCAGAAAAAAGCAAGATAATCCATAGACAAATCTGTAGCTGTGTTGTTATTATACATCGTAATGAATATATTGTTTATTGTTCCTGATGCTCTGAGAGCTGATAATCTTCATTGCTATGGATATCCAAATCAAACAAGTCCTTTCATTGATAAATTGGCAAAAGAAGGAATATTATTCAAAAACACAATAAGCACTTCATCACATACCATGCCGGGTATTGTTTCTATGTTTACCGGGCTTGGTTCAATTACTCACGGTGTAAACGGTCCCAAAGAATATGAAGAGTGGAATAATGGCAAACTATGGAGAGCATGGCAGACACCGTTTAATATTCTGAAAGAAAATGGTTATAAAATAGCCGGCTGTGACCAATGGATGTATAGCCAGTTAGGTTATGATACAGAGATAAAGGACTTGAGTAATGCAATTGAAGAGTATAAAAATGAGAAATTTTTTATGTGGTGGGCGCCTTATCACACTCACCTTCCATATAATCCGGGAGATCCTTATGATGAAATGTTTATACCGGAAGGATATAAAATTAGTGAATCTACAAGAAAAAGATTGGAAGTTATAAAGACAAAAATGATTCTGCACAAACCTGGTCTTTTAAGTCAATTTGAGGAGGACTTGGCAAAAGGAATTACAAGACGCTCAACTCACCCGATAACTGTGGCTACATTAACGGTAGAGAAAGAGGATAAACCTGCAATTATGGCTTTATACGACGGAGAAGTAAGAACGCAGGATGAAGAGATAGAGAATTATATAAAAAAACTGGATGAATTGCATTTACTGGATGAGACGATAATTGTAATAACTTCAGGTCATGGAGAAGAAATAGGTGAGAGAGGTTCAATAGGGCATGCATCTTGTTCGCTTGCAGGCACTTTGTATGATGAAAGCGTAAAAGTTCCGCTAATAATAAGATATCCTAAAGCGCTTCCAAAAGGGAAAGTCATTGATACTCAGGTTTCATTGATTGATATCATGCCGACAATGTTTGAAATTATTGGGCTTGACATACCAAAAGAAACCGAAGGGCAGTCGCTTATGCCGCTTATAAGAGAAAAAACAGATTTTAGAGAAGAAGCATATTCAGAAACACGGCCGTGCGGATTTCAGCTTCGTGAGGGTGATGAAAGAAAGATATACGCTATAAGGACACCTGATTGGAAATTCATATATAATTATGATCCTAATAACAAAGATAATTGCAAATATGAATTATACGATTTAAAGAACGATTCAGGAGAAAAGCGCAACTTGTTTAATAAAAAGACTGACATAGCAAATCAGTTTAAAGAAAAACTTGATAAATGGATTAAAAAGCCGTCGTTTCTTTTAAATAGATAATAGAACTTAGGAGCATGTGCCGATGAAGTTGAAGATAGGTATAGCAGGTTTAATGCGTGGAAAGGTTTACGTGGATTGTTTTAGAAAAGCAGGCATAGAAATCAATGCGTTTTGCGACGCTAATGAACAAGTTTTGCGTCAGGCTGGGAAGGAATACAATGTTTCTAATCTATACAGCGATTACAATGAATTTCTCAATTCAGATATAGATGCAGTAGTGGTTGCAACTCCCTTGTCTCTGCATACGGAACATTCTATTGCTGCTTTAAAGGCGGATAAGCATGTATTAAGTGAAGTTCCTCCTGTAAATTCTATAGAAGAAGCAAAAGAGTTAAAAAGAGCTGTTAAAGAAACAAAAGCCAAGTATATGCTGGCGCAGAACACCTGTTATTGGGCGCATATACAGGCATGGAGAAGGATGATCAAGGATGGAAAAATAGGGAAGATCATATACGCAGAAACTGAATTTATTATGGAAAGCGTAATTGATCCCCGGCAAAAGCCAACATGGCGAGCGACTATGCCTCCGATCTGTTACTGCACACATAGTCTTGGTCCATTGCTTTCTATGATAGATGATAGATGCGTTAGCGCACAGGGATTTAAAACAGAAGCAACTGTTTGTAAGACAAAGCCTGATGCGGAATTGGGAATTTTTAGAACTGAAAAGGGTGCTATAATAAAACTTCTTGTTGGATTTGGATTAAAAAGAAAACCTAGAGTATATTACTGGTCAATCTATGGGACAAAAGGCTGTCTTGAAACACACCGGGATTTTAATAATGAAACAACACTGGCGTATTTTGATGATATTCCACATCTCAAAAATATGATTAATATTCCTCTTTCTCCTGACCACGTAAAAATGAACATTCCCGGCATGCATGGTGGGACAGAACATCTTTTAGTTAAGGATTTTGTGGAAAGCATCTTAGAGGATAAACCTGCACCCATTGGTATAAATGAGGCGTTAAGCTACGGATTGCCTGGCATCTGCGCTCATCAATCTGCAATGAATAATGGAGAAGAAGTAGAAATACCTGTTTTTTAAAACAAAGGAGATAAAAACTATGGCAAAACAAGGATTGGGAATGTCGGTAAGAACTTATGGTGAACGAGAGCAAAAACTTCTTCAACAGGTTCTTGCTTCGGGAAAGCTTTCATCCCTGGCAGGAGGGAAATTTGTTCCTGAATTAGAAAAAAAATTCGCCGAAGCAATTGGAACTAAATATGCAGTTGCAATGAATTGTTGTATGAGCGCTCTTCATATCGCTTTGTTGAGCGCTGAAGTTGGAGCTGGAGATGAAGTGATTACTGATTCGGAATTTGTTTTTGGAGCTCAAGCAGTGCTCTATTGTAATGCAATTCCTGTTTTTGTGGATATCAATCCAGTTACTCATAACATGAACCCGAACAACATAGAAAAGGCGATAACTAAACGAACAAAGGCTATTATTGCTACTCATGCATGGGGATTGCCTGCTGAGATTGACAGGATTGTTGAAATTGGGCACAAACATAATCTTTTAGTTATTGAAGATTGCGCAGAATCAATTTTAGCTCCTTATAAAGGCCGAAATACAGGCAACTGGGGGGATATCGGGTGTTTTAGTTTTCAGTCAAGCAAACAATTATCAACAGGAGACGGTGGGATGGCTACAACTAATGACGAAAAACTCGCTAAAATGCTTAGACAAGATTCCGGAGCTCCCACATCCGGCTCAATTGCTTATAATCTGCGTTATGGTTACCGTATGACTGAAACAACAGCAGCTGTTGGATTAGCTCAGCTTGAACGTTTGCCTGATTTTATTGAAGGCCTTAAAATCAATGCTGAATATTTTGATGAAGCGGTAGCTGAGTGTAAATGGATAGAACTCCAGCGCGGACCGGATGAGGCCGAGCATAGTTTTTATAAATGGGCTGCAACTTTTAAGGGAGAAGAATACGGAATTGATCGTGAAGATTTTAAGAATGCCATTGAAAAAGCTGATTTCTCTTCGGTTTCCGTCGGCTATACTCATATGCCGAATTATAAGCATTCTTTGATCAAAGAGCACCTTGCTTATTCATTTCATTGTCCGAACAATAAAGAAAGCGATATTAGTTATCCTGAAGGTCTCTGTCCGAACGCAGAACATGTCATTCCAAGACTTCTTATAGTTCGTATCATACAATCTGAGGAAACGGCAAAAAGAGAAGCTGAAAAATTGAATAAGGTTATAATGGAATTGGAGAAATAAATTGATAATTGATGCTCACTGTCAGATTGGCAAAGGGCGGTTTTATGATGTGTCCAGTAAGGATTTGATAAAAGAGATGCGTATATGCAGAATAGAAAAAGCTTTTATATGTCCTGGGGAGACAGAAATTGCCTCAGATTGTAACAGTGCCAATGAAAAAATGGCGAATATTAAGAAAGATTTTCCTGACAAATCTAGAGCATGGGCAGTAGCTAATCCGTGGACAGGTAAGAATGCAGTAAAAACTTTAAAGACTGCCAAGCAGCTTGGGCTGGACGGATTAAAACTTCATCCAAAAGTTCAAGGATATAATCTGAGTGATAGAATGCTTTATCCTTTAATAGAGTTTGCGCTGGATGTAAATTGGCCGATATATGCAGATACAGGCACTCCAATATGCTCAGAGCCAATGCAGCTTGTTGAACTTGCAGAGAAATTTCCAAAAGCAAAGTTTATAATGGGACATATTGCTTTTGCGGATTTCTGGTATGATGTTGTTGAAGCTATGAAACGTTCGGATAATATCTGGGCGGAAACCTCTCATCATGGTTCTGGCATGTTAAAGGCAGTTGTTTCTGAAATTAGTTCTGATAAACTGATCTTCGGGTCTGATTTTCCCATAGGAAATATAGAAGTAGAGTTGGGAAAGGTGAAAAACTTAGATTTATTTGATAAAGATTTAGAAAAAGTTCTCTTCCATAATATAGAAGGATTAATGGATAAATGAGGATAATTGACGCTCATTCTCATGTTATGTTCGGCTCATGGATGGGTTCAATACCTGACCCTGAAGGCAAAAAACTTATCAAAGAGCTTGAAACATGCAATATAAGTTCAGCCGTCATTTCAGCTATTGACAGTCTTATTACCACAGACTTCAAGCTGCAGCAAAAGATAAACGAAAAGGTGTCTGCCTTGCAAAATAAATATGATAAAATTCTTTACGGACTTGGAACAGTTACTCCAAACGCCGGCAAAAAAGTAGCTATGGAGATTAAAAGATGCAAGGAAAAACTTGGGCTTTATGGTCTAAAATTACATACATGGCTTCAGGCATTTTCAGTTATGGCAAAGGATTGTGATTACATATTTAAGACTGCTTCTGAATTAGGCATGCCTATTCTTTTCCACGACGGCACACCGCCATACTCAACACCTTTACAAATAGCGCATATAGCGCATAAGTATCCCAATCTTAAGATCATATTAGGACATGGCGGACTCAAAGATATGTGGATAGATGCTCTTGAAGCAGCAAAAAAGAATAAGAATATTTATATTGCAACTTGTGGTACGCCATATCTCGGGATAAAAACTATGATAAAAGAACTCGGCATTGAAAGAATTATGTTTGGTTCAGATTCTGGATTTGCGGATGCATCACAGACTATTTACCAGTTAAACAATGTGAAAAAGCAGAACCTTAAAAAAGCCGAATTAGAATTAGCTCTCTATAAGAACGCTAACAGGATATTTTCCTTAAACCAAAACTTGGAATAACGAGAAGTAAATAATTGTGATAAACTTACATGAATGCAGTGGAAATTTTTCAATTTTAGCTGTAGTAGATACTAGCAAGGATGAATTTAGATATGTTGAACAGGGGTTCTTTCTTGCTTTTGAACATTTAGGGATTCCTTACAGAATAATAGATTTATCAAAAGAAAAATTAACTCCTGAAGAAATAGCTAATTCCCGAGCTATTGTTATTGCTCAGGAAGGTATAGGAGAAAATTTTTCTTCGGCTGATGGAGACAGCATTAAAAAGTCCATAGAAGAGTCTGGTATAGGGTTGATTAATTTTGATCATCGCATAAATTCTTATCCTTCTGACCTTCGTAATATACTTATTGGAACAGATAAGAATATTAAATTCTATACATCAAAAGGACTGCAAATAAAAAACAACACTCATTTTATTACTGAAACATATGAAGAAAATCAAAAGGCAGAATTTTTGCAGGATATTGAAATGTCAATTCTGCCATCGTCTTTTGAGAAAGATAATCTTATTAGCTCATTAGAAAATTATCCTGTTCTGAGATTGTCGCGTCTTGGTAAAGGAAGAGTTATCCAATTTCTTATTTCTTCCAGGATGTGGCATTCTGAATATTTTGGACACCTGAGTGGTTTTGACGCACTTTTTTATAAGTCGATTATCTGGGTTGCAAAAAAACCATTTCTTATGATGGCAATGCCTCCGTTTGTTACAGCAAGAATAGACGATTGTTCAGGGTCTGGAAGCCATTACATAACAAACAAAGAAAGTACAGTGATAAATTTCAGATACATTGATACATTAAATAAATATGGTTATATTCCTAATATCGGTTTGTTTCTTGATGACATCACAGACAGTGACGGAAAAATCATAAAGGAAAAATACGATAAGAAACTTGCTGAATTCTCTCCGCATGCATTTGGAGAAAGTGAGGACAGAAAGATTAAACGGCTTATTTATATGAAACATAACGGAGAGGAATATACTAAGAAAGAACTTATAAGAAATTTTGAGAAAGTAGACAGGAAATTTTCTTCATGGGGAATAAAACCATCAAGAGCGCTTAACGCTCACTATGGTGAAACAGGAGTGAACTCTATCCCATTCTTAAAAGAAAGAAATCAGAATTTTGTAATGTCTCTTTCCGTGTCGTTTGGCAGCTGCTGGAGTAATTCTCCTTCTCATGATTGGAAACCCTATGAAATAAGAAGAAAAGACGGGAAATATGCTTTTATTGCTGATTATATGCCAGATTATCCTGAATTCTTTAATCTATCAAATGTGTTTCCTTGCGAAAATCGCATTGATTTTCTTCTTAAAAACACAAAATTCGAGGGAGAAAATAAAAAGAATGATATAGAAGAAACAATAAAAAAAGGAGTTGAGATAATAACACTGAGCCTGGATAGTTTATTCTTTGGATGTCTCCTGACACATGAACAGAGGATATCTGCTATGAGTCTCTGGGAATGGGAACAAGTTTTGAATGGTATAGATAAATTAACTTCAAAATATAAAAAGATATTTAAAGGATATGACTATATTGCTGAATACGCAAAGAGCAGATATGATACAAAAATAACAGAGGCAAATTGTAACTCCACAATAGACCAGATAACATTAAAACTAAAGGGTAAATCCAGTTTGCCGCTAAAAGTTTATGTTTATGCTGATGAAAGCTGTCAACACAAATTTAAAGAAATACCAGTATTTGAGGGAAAACTCACCCTGACCCTCTCTTTGAAAGAGAGGAAACAAAAAGACGAAAGGAAATAGAGATGAATAACATCGTACAAGATCAACAGTCAGAAGGTAATGGTACGGTATTGTTGTTAGCAGACAGTTCTGATGACAAGGCGTATAGTTATGTTGAAGAGACAATGCTTGCAGCACTCGGACATCTGGGTATCCCATATAAAATCAGGGACATAGAGACAGACATTCTATCAAGAAAAGAGTTGCTTGAGCATAGTTGTGTGATTCTGGGACAAAATTGTCTTGGGAAAAAGCTCGGGCAGAAGGGTGCCGAAATTTTAAGAGATGCGGTTGGAGCTGGAGTAGGGCTTGTCAGTTTTGATGGCGATCTTGGAAGTTACAGTAAGGCATTTTTTGAGATTTTTAGGATAAATATCGGAAGAACTCCTCTTCTTTGTTCAGACATTAAAACAGTAAATGTTGAGCATTATATAACAGGTACGCGTGAGCTGGATGATGATGTTACTCTTTATAAACCCTTGGAAGTGTGGCCGATTGAAAGTCCACACTGCGGTTCTGTTGGTAAAAGTTTACTGCAGACCTCCAACAATTGGCCGGTTCTGATTGCAAGCACCCATGGTCAGGGACGAGCAGTGCTTTTTACCGGTTCCGTCAAGTTATGGATAAGAGATATTTTAGGTCATGCATCAGGACTGGATGATGTATTCTGGAAATCAATCGTGTGGGCAGCTCGCAAGCCCTTTGCAATCTATGCAATGCCGCCCTTTGCCACTGCCCTTGTGGATGACTGCAGTGGTTCTTACAATCACTTTCGTTATGTAGATACAATGAATAAATACGGGTGGCTCCCGCACGTGTCGATTTTTCTGGAGAACATTGACAGGGTAATACACCAAGCTGATTATGCAGACTCTGCGAAGATGAAGGCGCTGTACGATGCCGGGCTGGCGGAGTTTAGCGTGCATGGTTTTACGTACGAAAACCTGGCGGTTTTCAATCACAGGGCAAGAAAACCACTTTCAGATGAACAAATCGTGGGGAATTTCAAGCGAATAGATGCCTATTTTAAAAAATGGGGAATTACCCCCAGCCGCTGGCAGAATTACCACTTTTGCGAGATGGGAACGAATGCATTTCCCTATATGAAGGAGCGAGGCGTTGAGTATTTGCACATGGAACTGAATCCGGATACAGCATGGTTGGATGTTCCAGATAACAAACCTGCTTTCAGACCACCTAAGCCATATCATCACCGGGGATTTTACATGGATTATCTGGAGCAGGACACTGATTTCTTTATTTTCCATTCCATGCTGAATCCATGGGGGTTTGACTCGCCCGACTTTGTGCAAGAGACCGATTTTCTGTGGAACCATACGATTTTTTGGGACGAAAGTCCCTGTAATAATGTAGAGGATGCAGCTCGTATAGGAATAAAGCAGATCCGACGGGGGATTGATGCCAGATTTTTTGGGTATATCCTGTGTCACGAGCAACGGGTGGCGGTGGTATCCATGAAAGAATGGGACAAAATATTAGGCAGTATCCACGATGGGCTGAAGAAGTATGATTTAATCTATCGGGCGCCTGAATATATCCTTGATTATGCTCGCAGTCATTACGACACACGGATTGCGGATGTGTCAGTAAATAATGAGAGCGGCAAGGTACACTGCAAAATGCAGGGAAAAACTCGTTTAACAACAGCATTAGAGGTATATATAAATAATGAAAACAGTGTGCAGTGTGAATTATGCGATATTCCGCAATTCACAGGGACAGTGAATGTGAAAATGCAATGTCCATTACCATAGGCTTTTGGGATTTGGTTTTAGTAGTAGTAGTTTCTTTACAGGCAACGATACTGGCATATTTTTATCAGCCTAAATGGAAGGCTTTTATGCTGACATTGCCTATTCCATTTACAGTTGCGTGCATGGCAGTGGGACGTCCCATTGATGCGACCAATGTTTTGGGGCTGATTTTACTTCTGGGTTTTACACATGGGGTCAGGTTGTTGCATTATAAATTCCACTTGCAAATTATTCCGGCTATTGCGCTGGCTGTCTTGAGCTATTGTCTGTTGGGCTGGATTATTGTCGGTATTTTGCCGGAGGATAAAATTATTTTCTGGGTATCCAGTATCTGTGCACTTATTATTGCAGTGGTTTTGCTTAAGATGTTACCTCATCGCGCCGAACAGGGACATCGTAGTTCTTTACCTGTATGGATTAAGCTTCCCATCATCGTTGGCGTGGTGCTTTTTTTGGTAGCAATCAAGAAAAATTTGCATGGTTTTATGACTGTTTTTCCCATGGTAGGGGTTATTGCAGCTTATGAAGCGAGGAATAGTTTATGGACAATCAGTCGCCAGATTCCTGTGGTAATGCTTACAATGATACCAATGATGATGGTTTGTCAACTTACTCAAAACAGTGTTGGTTTGGGATTTTCTCTTGTCCTGGGCTGGGTTGTTTTTATACTGATGTTAATTCCCATAACGAAGTTCATGTGGTCTGCTGAAACAGCAGCGGCAGATAAATCAGAAAAGGCTATAAATGTTGAATAATTAGGAGATAGATATGTCAAAATCAGCACACGAAGCTACCGGAAGCAAACCAACAAGTTCCAAGCCGGATGACGGCGTTACACTAAGAGTTCCCTACTCTTATTTTGGCGCAATGTATGATAAAGAAGAGGAAAAAGCAGTTCTTGTGGCAATGAAGCAGGACAGGCAGACCAAAGGACCTCATCTGGAACAATTCCAAAAGGAGTTTGCAGGTATGTGCGAAGTAAAACATGCTCTTGCAGCTTCTAACTGCACTACTGCAATGCACGCGGCAACCCAGGCATTTGGCATCAAACAAGGGGATGAAGTCATTATTACACCAAACACATTTATTGCTACTTCTCTTGTGCTTTTAAAAGAGGGAGCTAGACCTGTCTATTCAGACATTGATCCAAAAACGTATAATATTGATCCAAAACAGATAGAAGAGAAGATAACGCCCAAAACAAAAGCAATTTATGTTGTTCACTACGGTGGGCAGATGTGTGATATGGATCCTATAATGGAAATTGCAAAAAAACATAATCTGTACGTTCTGGAAGACTGCGCGCATACACCTGGAGCAGAATACAAAGGAAGGAAAGCGGGAAGTATCGGAGATATGGGGTGCTTCAGCTTTCATTCATTGAAGAACATGACAACACTAGGCGAAGGAGGCATGGTTACAACCAATAATGACGAGATAGCGGCAAAAGTAGCAAGGCTTCGCGCAATGAATACAGCGGCATGGGACTTCCCTGAAAAACAAAATACATTCAATTTCGCAGGATATACATTAACAAAAACAGGTATATCCGATTACTGGATTCCGTCTCATCATGATGTGATAGATGATGATGGGAAATGGGGAAACAATTATAGAATGAATGAAACTCAGGCTGCAGTTGGTATATGCCAGCTAAAAAAGTTAAAATGGATGAATGAAAAACGGAGGGAATTCGGACGCTATATCAATGAAGCAATAAAAGATATTGAAGGCATAACCCCAGTATATGAAGACCCAAACTGTTACCATGTTTATCATCTTTACACTCTTTGTGTTGAAGAAGAAATGGGTATAGAAAGAGATGCTTTTATGCGGATTCTTTATAGAGAGCATGGCATTCAGCCCATACTTCATTATCAGCCCACATATCACTATACCGGGTTAAAAAAGCTGGGTTATCCTGACAAGCTCTGTCCAGTTGCAGAAAAATTCTTTTACAAAAGAGAACTAAATCTTCCCATACATCCAAGATTAACTAAGGAAGACTGTAACATAATGATTGAAGGAATTAAGAAAGCTGCAGAAAAGGTGAGAAAGCAAATAGAGAATTTAGATGAGCATGGGCTCTTTTCTTCTTAAACTTTTACTGCTCCCACCCGTTTTTGCTGATACATAGTTTTTCCCATTGAAATCGTCAACCAGCTTTTTTGCATTTTCGAATTGCAATTTAATAGAAAAAACATTGACAAGCTAATATATAAATGTATTATATAAGTATACATTTTTTAAAAAGCTAAAAGGAGGTTGAAACATGGAAGCATCTATTATTGATCTTAGATATAAAATGAAAGATATTCTCAAGGCTCTTAACCGTAAAGAGAATGTAAAAATTCTCTATCACGGCAAAGAAAAAGGGATAATAATTCCCTTGAAAGAAAGAAGTAAAAAGAAGGTAATGGACTATCATTTCTATGGTATGTACAAAAAAGATAACTATGAGCAGACTGTTGCACAGCAGATACATTCTCTGCGTGGAGGCAGATACAATGATATTTGATACTGATATTTTGATTTGGGTCCAGCGTGGCAATCAAGAAGCTGCCAGACTTATTGATAAGACAGAAGACAGGATTATATCCGTGCAAACTTTTATGGAGCTTATGCAATGTCCATCTTCAAAAAAACAACATCAATATGTCAAAGATTTTCTTGCAGGAAATGATTTTCGCGTGCTTCCACTGACTGAGAATATCGGGCACAGAGCAGCTGTATATATTGAAGAGTATTCTTTAGCCACGGGTTTATTGGCAGGGGATGCCATTATTGCCGCAAC
>JAGMBN010000010.1 GCA_023129655.1 bacterium
ATGGATGGCGCTACTGAAGAGATATTTGCTGATGAGATAGTTCGTTTAAGCAAGATCAAAGAAAAAACAGCTAATATTGAGATTCAATTAATCTCTATAGGAGATATCCTATTAGTAGGTCTACCTGGAGAGCCTTTTGTAGAAATTGGGTTAGCTATTAAAAAAGGAAGCAAGTTTAATCACACCTTTATCATTGGACTGGCTAATGCCTATGTCGGCTATATTCCAACTGAGGAAGCCTTTAAAGAAGGAGGTTATACAACAAGACCAGCCAGATGGAGTAAGCTTGTGCCGGAAGCTGAGAGATTAATAGTAGATAGAGTAAAGGAGATGATACAAAAGATATGAGAATAGATGCCCATGTTCATATATGGAATTCGGATACTTATATAGAAGATTTAATAAGAGAGAGCCAAAAGTTAAAAATAGATAAGATATGTTTGAATGGCTGTCCATTTATCGATGGCGGCAATCAAGAACGCATTATACATGAGCCGCTTAATAATAAGGTTAGAGATGCATTTCTTAAATATCCGGATAGGATAGTTGGTTTTGCCCATATAAGATTGGGTAGGGATAGGGCAGAGATAGTGGATGAGTTTTACATTGCAGGATTTAGGGGACTTAAGGTAATAAATCCTCTGTCTAATTATGATGACAAGGAGTATTACCTCATTTATGCGCAAGCAGAGAAATATAAGATGCCTATTCTTTTTCACACAGGAATCGTAGTTAGAACAGATAGGGACAAAAACTATAATGTTTCTTCAGCCAGGCAGCGTCCTGTATATCTGGATACAATAGCCAGAGCATTTCCAGAACTTGTTTTAATAGGGGCGCATTTAGGTATTCCCTGGCATGAAGAGGCGTGTCTGGTGGCTCAGGCTAATCCCAATGTTTATTTTGACTTAAGTGTATCACCTACAAGCGGATGGTGGGAAAACAAAGGAATCTCTTACTTGAAAAAACTTTTTTATTGGGAAGGTGCATGGGAAAAGATAGTTTTTGGGACAGATGTCCAGCCGGAATATATGGAGATATCTATGAGGATGTATCAAGACATCCTTGATTCTGCAGGAGTTCCGCCAGTGGTCCAGGACAAAATCTATGGCGGAACCATGGCTAAGATATTAGGTTTAGGAAAAGATTAAAGGTGCTTGAAGTAAAGACTATAAAATTAGCAGGCGGTTGTGTTACAGGGATAAGAATTAATATGCCGGGGCAAAAGGCATTAGAGATTATGGAAAGGCAAAAATGAAGTTAGAAAATAAATCTATTTTAGTAACCGGTGGCTCAAGAGGGATTGGCCGTGCTATTGCAATAGGCATGGCTAAAGAGGGTGCGGATATCGGGATAAGCTATGTTAATAAAAAGGAAAAAGCTTTGGAAGTAGCTCAAGAGATTAAAAATATGGGCAGCAAAGCAGTGGTAATTCAGGCTGATGTATCAAAAGTATCCGAATGTTATGGATTGATCGATGAATTTTTCAAAAAATTTAGTAAGATGGATGTATTAGTAAACAATGCCGGTATCTGTATTCTGGGTAAATTTACTAATAGTACTGAGCAAGATTATGACAGAGTTATGAATACCAATCTCAAAGGTGAATTTTTCTGCGCTCAGGCAGCAGCTAAAAAGATGATAAAGCAGGGCGGAGGAACTATTATCAATATGAGTTCTCTTAATGGGATAGTGGGAGAGCCTGACCAGTGTGCTTACAATGCCTCCAAAGGCGGCATTAATATGATTACCAAATCTCTGGCTCTGGAATTGGCTGGATATAACATCAAGGTAAATGGTCTGGGTCCTGGCTTTATTGTGACTGAGGCAGCTGAAGAAGATGTGGCTGATGCTGAGGTGAGAAGGGAGTATCTCCAGAATATCCCTTTGCACAGATTCGGCAAGCCAGAGGACGTAGTCGGAGCCGCAGTCTTTCTTGCCTCCAGTGATTCCGACTATTTTGTCGGTCAAACCCTTTATATGGATGGCGGCATTATGATTCAGCAGTTCAGAGAGATGAGAGATAAAAGGTGAAGAACGGAGAGAAGGTGAGAAAAATGTCATATGGAATGAGTGGTGCTGAATAGCAGAAACACTTTAGCCCTAAATAATAACGTAGCGGTGCAATTCATCGCGCAGAAAAGGAGACAAATAATGTTTACGGAAAGAATAATGAAGTTCGTAGGAAAATTTTTGTTAGTCAGTTTTTTATTAGTATCTGCTTCTGTGTCTTCTCTCTGGGCAGGAGAGTTTAGACAAAGTACAGATGAGAAAGGGAACCTTATTTTAGAAAATAGCCGGATAAAGGTTTCCTTAAACTCAAAAAATAACTATCACATCAATGGATTCTATGATAAGAGCGAAACTCTCGGTAACATCATTCCCAATCTATTACTCAGAATAGACAGAATAGCAGAAGGGAAACGCGTAGGAGACTATGAAATGCATGGTCACATCATTAGTAGTAGTCAACCAAAGATAATTGAGTCAGAGGATGATAAACTTACCTTTTCTGTTCTTCAGGACTGGCCTACCGTTAAGGTAAGGAAGATAGTAGAGCTTTTTCCCGGTAAACCATATTTTCATTTAAGGTTCGAGGTAGAGGTTACAGAGGAGTTTGATTGTGAGAATATCGGTTTCCATGTGGGGATGCACAATAAATCCTTAAGCCATCTCTCCTATGAAACTCCTTCCGGAGTTAAGACCGTAATAAACAAAGGAGAAAAGGAGAGGCATAAGTTGTTTGAGATTATGAACTTTCTCAAAGGAGCCTGGATTGCCACTTACAATCCCGGAAATAAGGAAGGTGTCTCTATTCTCTTCTCCAGCCCTTCCCTCTGGGATAACTTTCCTACCGGATGGCTGACGGGCACAGCTGACAAGAAAGGAGGTTTTTGGGTCTCTTGTCAGCATTCAAGTGTCGCTGGGGTAGCAAAACCTGCCGGAGAAAAGATTATTCTGGATGCCTATATCCTTGCCTTCAAGGGAGAGCCAAAGGAAGAATCAACAAAAGCCTTGGATGAGATAAGAGGAGTGGGAAAATTAGTCTATGAAGGTAATCTTGTATCTTGTCCTTTAGTTTCTATCCCTCCTTTGATTGACGGCAAACTTAATGATACTTGTTGGAGAGAGGCAAGCCAATTTACTGGATTTTTCGCACACTATGGTGGTTTGGTTGAATGTCAGACCTTCTGTTATATTGCTTATGATAATAAAAATTTTTATGTCGCTTTTGAGTGTAAAGAGCCGCAGATGCATAAATTAGTTGCTGAACATAAAGAACCCTATGTTTGCTCTGATGATTGTATAGAGATATTCTTAGACCCGGGTAATACTAAAGAGAACTACTTTCATCTTGCCAGCAACTCTATCGGCACCAAAGGAGAAGAATCGGGAACCTATTTCTCCGGAGAAGCCAGATTTGAACTAAATGTTGACTGGAATCCGGACTGGAAGGTAAAGACCTCTTTGAATAAAGATTACTGGATAGCCGAAATACTTATCCCTTTTGATTCTCTCGGCTCTACTCCTGAAGAGGGAGATATTTGGGGAATAAACCTCACGAGAGAGAGAAAGACAACAAAAAACAATCTCGAAAGGCTTAGTTGCTGGTCCCCTGCTCTCGGCGGTTTTCATAACCCGGATAAATTCGGGAAATTAATCTTTGGGGGACCAGGCTTCTCTGTTAAAAGTTTAGCCACCGGCGAAAAGGATAAGACCTATACCCTTAAAACTAAGATTAGCAATAATAGCAGCATCACCAAAAAGATAAAAGCCCGGGTAACTGCCCTTTCCCTTCAATCCCGGATACCAGTCTCTACTTCTCAGGTATTCTCTTTAGCCCCTTCGCAGGAAGAAGAAATAAACATTCCCTACCAGTTAAAAAAGGGAGAGCAGCAGGCTCTAATTTTCTCTCTTTTAGATGCAGATACCGACAAAGCTTATTACCAGATAAATTCTCCTCTTCTGACCTCTGGAGGAAAAAGAGAGTTATCAGCTCAGATTTTAGCTCAAAAGGAAGATTATACCCTCTGGTTACAAGGAAATACAATCAAGATATTCAGGGATGATACAATAAACCCCTCCCCGGTTAACAAAAATATTCGGATTAAAGCGGCTAAGGGAGAGTATGAACCATTCCAGATTATCCTCACTCCCAAGGATATTATCTCTCCTCTTGCTGATATTAGATTAGAGTTTAGTGATTTAATCGGTAAGAAAGGGAAAATTGCCAAAGAGAATATCAAATATAATCCCGTAGGATATATTGAAATAAAGGCTGGCACCGATGCTTTCTCTCGTTTGGGCTGGTGGCCGGATGCTCTCTTGGAAGAGAAAACTTTTACTGCAAGGACAAAGGAGAACTATCCTGTCTGGGTAACGGTGTATGTTCCTGAGAATACCCCGGCCGGTGAATATAAAGGCAAAGGCAAAATTATCATTAAAAATTCCTCCTCTTCTGAATTTAATCTCTCCCTTACCGTTTATAACTTCACCATTCCTTTAAAACCTTCAATAAAGACAGCTATCGGCCTTTATGATAAGCAGGTTAAACTCTATTATGGAGATAGGTTTAATGATGTTATAAGAAAATTCCGGGAAAACTGGTACGAACATCGGGTTCTTCCTTATTGGCATTCAGGACCACCAATAGGAGACTCAGATAAGATAATTGAAGAAACATTCAAGAAAGGTCTTGGCGGCTACTTACTCTACTCCTTTTCTTCCTGGAAAAAGGTAGAGATAACCCCGGAGAAGATAAAGAAAGCCATGGAATATATCAGGGTAAAAGCCAAATACGCAGAAGAGAAAGGCTGGCTGGAAGATCCTTCAGTAGTTTCTATCTATGGAATTGATGAGATAAAAATGGATAACTATGAGAAAACAAAAAAGATTTATCAATTAGTGAAAGAAGCTCATCCCAAACTTAAAGTTCAGCAAACTACCTACTCTTTAATGTTTCCAGATCCCAACCTCTATGGCTATGTAGATATCTGGATTCCCATGATGTCTGTCTATCATGAAAAGAGAGCCAGGGAAAGGCAAGCTTTGGGAGAAGAGGTCTGGTGGTATACTACTGGTGGCATCCCCCGTTATCCCTATCCTAATTTATTTACCGACCATCCGGCGATTAATCCCAGAATAATTTACTGGATGCTCTGGAAGTATAATATTGATGGCTTCTATGAGACCACCAATATCAACTGGTGGGATGGTTGGTGGACTAAAGATCCAAAGGGGAAGATAGATATGTGGAAAGACCACTGGCAGTATAAAGCCAATGCTGGTCATCTCTATGTTTACCCTGGCAAAGATGGTCCTATAAATTCTATCCGTTGGGAACTGATAAGAGAGGGCATAGAGGATTATGATTATTTGGCTATTCTGAAGGGGGAGGTAGAGAAATTAGAGAAATGGTGTAGAAAAAAAGGGATAACTAAACATGATGACCTGATAAAGGAAAACAGGAAACTTCTCAGAATCTGCGATACCTTTATTAAAAGCCCCCGAGAATATACCAAAGACCCGCAGAAGATATACTCTGCCCGGGAAAGAATAGGCGAGGCGATAGATAAAATGAGCAGATTATTACCGCAGGAGTAGTTTGGATGGAAAAAAATGACCTGGATACTCCAGCTTTATAGAAGTGACTGAGGTTAGAGCAGGCACACCTATATCTGTAATGATGTGATTGAGATGACGGTTGGTGGTGCTGCCAGGATTGAAGATTGTGCATTGAAGGAGGATTAAAACAATGGAAAAGAAGTATAGACTTCTGATTGAAGGTAAGTTTGTAGATTCAATTTCAGGAAAAGAATTTACTACTTACAATCCGGCGACGGGTGAAAAAATAGCGGATGTAGCAGAAGGCGGAACAGAAGACATTAACCGGGCGGTGAAAGCAGCCCGCCAGGCGTTTGAAGAAGGCCCCTGGCATACAATGAGTCCGACTGAGAGAGGAAAATTATTGGTAAAGGCAGGAGGTATAATCCGGAGAAAATCAAAAGAGTTAGCCATTCTTGATACCCTTGATGCAGGAAAGCCTATCAATGATACTACCAGCGTGGATGTTCCTATGTCTGCTGAATTTTTTGAATATTATGGCGGGCTATGCGATAAGATTTGTGGAGAGACCCTCCCTGTGGGAAACGATTTTCTTAATTATACTCGAAGAGAACCCTACGGAGTGGTTGGTCTGCTCACTGCCTGGAATTTCCCTATCCTTAATGCCGCTATCAAGATTGCTCCGGCTATTGCCTGTGGGAATTGCGTCATTTTAAAGGCAAGTGAACTGACTCCTCTTACCGCCCTCGAACTTGGCCGGGCTTGTCTGGAGGCAGGAATTCCCGAGGGTGTAGTTAATGTAGTTCCCGGTTTTGGGAAAACTGCCGGAGAAGCTCTGGTTGAACACCTTGATGTAGATAAAATTGCTTTCACAGGGAGTTGTAAAACAGGTAGGAGAATAATGCAAGCAGCCAGTAAGACTTTCAAACACGTCACTCTGGAATTGGGGGGAAAGTCTCCCAATGTAGTGTTTCCTGATGCCGATATAGAAGCAGCTATCTACGGAGCTATTTTTGGTATCTTTCCCAACCAGGGACAGGAGTGCTGTGCTAGTTCAAGGCTTTTCCTTCACGAATCAATCCATGATGAATTTTTGGAAAGGCTGATTGAAAAATCCAGGAAGATTAAGGTAGGTAATCCACTAAGCGAAGATACTCAACTGGGAGCTATAATCTCCGGGAAACAATTAGAGAAAATAAAAGGTTATGTGGCGAGCGGCCTGGAAGAAGGTGCGTCCCTTAAACTCGGGGGAAGGAACCCGGTGGGGGTGGAATTCAAGAAAGGATTTTTTTACCTTCCCACGATTTTCTCTGATGTGAAGAATGATATGAAGATTGCCCGTGAAGAAATCTTTGGCCCTGTGCTCTCAGTATTAAAGTTTAGAGATGAAAAAGAAGCGGTCAGGCTGGCTAACGAAACCCAATACGGTCTGGCAGCTGCAATCTGGACTAAAGATATTAAGCGTGCTCATCTTCTTGCCCGCGAAATTAAAGCTGGTTCCATATATATAAATGATACAACTCTCTTCGGGTGGGCAGCTCCTTTTGGCGGTTACAAGGCAAGTGGGGTTGGACGGGAAATGGGAATGGCTGCTATTGATACCTATACCCAGACAAAAGATGTCTGGGTTAATCTTAGCCCGGAACCAAATCGCTGGGCAGACCCACTGGAATCTAAATGAATAAATACGATATAGATACCCCTGCTCTTATCCTTGATATTGAGTTAATGGAAAACAATCTTAAAAAGATGGCTGATTATTTTAAGGGTTTATCAGCGAAAGGGCTTAAGGCCAGATTAAGACCCCATATCAAGACACACAAGTCGCCTCTTTTAGCCCAAAAACAGATTGCAGCCGGGGCGGTTGGAATTACCTGCGCTAAGTTAAGTGAGGCGGAAGTAATGGCTGAAGCAGGGGTTGATAATATTTTGATTGCCAACCAGATCGCAGGCCAACAGAAGATCGAAAGACTTATGAGGTTGGCTGAAAAATATGACATAGTAACTATTGTTGATAATGAACAGAATATAGATGCTCTTGCATCCGCTGCTCGTTTGAGAGGAATCGAGTTGAAACTATTAGTTGAGGTAGACGTAGGTTTACACCGCTGTGGGGTCAACTCCGGCAAAGAGGCTTTGACGCTGACAAGATCAATAGAGAAGACTAAAGGAGTGAAGTTTATGGGGCTCCAAGGCTTTGAGGGACACCTGCTGAATATAAAAAACCGAGAAGAGCGAATACGAAGGACAAGACACGATATGCATTTGCTCGTTGAAACAAGAACAACAATAGAAAAAGATGGTATTGAAGTTCAGATTGTAAGCGGAGGTGGGACTGGCACCTATAATATCTCTGCAGAAATCCCAGGCATAGACGAGGTACAGGCGGGCACCTACCTTCTTATGGACACAAACTATCGCAAAGTATTCTCTGACTTTGATTGCGCCCTTACTCTCCTTGTTACAGTGATCAGCCGCCCGCATCCGCAGAGAATTGTAACTGACGGAGGATTGAAAGCATTATCAAATGATGAAGGCGCCGTGCCGGAGCCAAAAGATATTCCTGATGTGAGATCCTTAGAGTTGCACGAGGAAAACGGTATAATTGAACTTGGTCAACCCTCGGATAAACCTGAGACAGGCGACAAGATAGAGATAATTGTCGGGCATTGCTGCACCACGGTTAATCTTCATGAAAGATTTTATGCCGTGAGAGATGAGCAGGTAGAAGATATCTGGGACATAGCTGCCAGAGGGAAATTCAATTGAAGGAGATTTCAAGAATGAAATTGAAGGATAAGGCTGTTTTGATAAATAACACAGGAATCTGTATTTTGGGTAAGTTTATCAATACTACAGAAGAGGAATATGACAGGGTGATGGATACAAATCTCAAAGGAATCTTTTTGGCTTCAGATGACTCTGATTATTTTCAGGGCCAGAACCTCTATATGGATGGAGGAATAATGATTCAACAAAGACCACCTTTACATAACAATATTTAGAAAGGAGTGATTGTGCATGATGGAAAGAAAATATTATTATTTAGATAATTTAGTGCGATTAAAAGAGGTGTTTTCTCAGTTTAATCTTCCTTCCTGGATTTTTATTACTGATTGCACTTTGAGAGAGGGAGATCAAATAGTATCTTTTAGCGTTGAAGAAAAAATAAGAATTGCTCACAAGCTTGACGAACTTGGTGTGCCTGTAATTCAGGTTGGAATACCCGGGGTAAGTTCTACAGACAAGGAAATAATAAAGAAGCTGAAGAAAGAGAACCTGAAAGCAAAACTTGAAGCAGTCTCTTTTACTTATCGTCCTAATTGGAAAGAAGATGTTGATGCCTGCCTTGAGAGCGGGGCAGACAGTATTGATTTATTTTATCCTGTCTCCGAAGATAAACTTAAAGTTATGAATGTCTCTGAAGAAGAGATGATTGATGTATGTACCAGAGCTATTGCCTACGTAAAATCTCAAGGGGTTTCTGACATTGTTTTTTGTCCATTTCCGGCAGTAAGGACAGAGATGAGCATTTTAAAGAAGTTGATTGGTTTAGCAGAAGAGGCGGGGGCAACCAGGATATTGATTGCTGATACCTACGGCACGACCTTACCGGCGGCGATGAGGTATTTTATAAGAAAAATAAAAGAATTTACAAAGATACCGCTCGGTATCCACTGCCATAATGATTTAGGGCTTGCTCTGGCTAATACTTTAGCCGCTGTAGAAGCAGGGGTAGAGGCAGTTGATGCGACAATCAATGGATTAGGAGACAGAACCGGAAACTGCTGCCTTGATGAGGTAATCATCGCGCTCCAGGCATTTTATGATTTTGATCCGGGGATAAAAACGGAGAAGCTGTATACTCTCTCAAAGCTTTTAGAGGAGATAACCGAAATTAAACTTCCCTTCGGCAAACCTCTGGTAGGAGACAACGCTTTTGTCCATAGACACGATGATGATGTTAAAGGCTCTGTAATGGTGCCCTCTTCTACTGTTCCTATTGAGCCAGGAATAGTGGGAAACAAAAGAAGGATACTTGTCGGCGGGGAATATACCGGACCCTATACAATCAAAGCCAAGGCAAAACAGTTTGGGGTAGAATTGAGTGAAGAGAAAATAGAAAAAATCTTAAAGAAAGTCAGAGGGATGCTTCTGGGTAAAAAAGAATCCTTGAGCGATGAAGAATACCTGTGCATAATTAAAGAGGTGAAATAAAACATGAAAAAAGAAATTTCTGTGGTCCTAGAATCGCCTCGAAAAATGGCAGTGAAAGAGTTTGAGATTCCGGAGCTTTCGTCAAAAGACCTGCTTTTAAAAATTGAAATGACCTCTATCTGTGGAACTGACCCCAAGCTTTACGAGGATAAATTTTTCACCCATACTTTTCCTATTATTTTGGGCCATGAGATAGTAGGGTTTGTAGAGGAAGTAGGTGAGGATGCGGCAGGAATTTATGGGGTTCAAAAGGGAGATAGGGTAACAATAGAGCCTCAGATTCTTTGCGGAAAGTGCAGGTATTGTCTCACGGGCTATTATCAATTATGTAAAAACGCCAGATGCTATGGGGTGGATATTTCCTCTGATTTGCCTCCTCATCTCTGGGGAGGTTACGGAGAGTATCTTTTTGTTTCCGAAGGCTCAAAGGTTCATAAAATCTCTGCTTCTGTTCCCCCTGAAGCGGCTTGTTTGTCTTCGGTTCTGGGTAATGGGATCCGCTGGGTTCGTACAAAAGGAGAAGTAAAATTTGGAGAGTCTGTGGTGATTATAGGGCCCGGAGCCCAGGGGCTTGTAAGTACTGTCGCTGCAAATGAGTCCGGCGCCTGTCCTATAATTGTTCTGGGCCGTTCTTTAGATGACAAAAGATTTAAGTTAGCAAAAGAATTTGGGGCTGATTATACCATTGATTTAGAAAAAGAAGACCCTGTAAATGCTGTGAAGGAAATAACATCAGGAGAGATGGTTGATGTGGTAATTGAATGTTCAGGGGCTTCCTCTGCTTTAGAATTAGGCCTGGATTTATTAAAACCTCTTGGCAGGTATATCCTGGTGGGAATGACAGGGAATACAGAAAATTCTTTAATTACTGACAGAATTGTGGCTAAAGAACTCACAGTGATTGGAGGAAATGGACAGTCATGGGATGTAGAATTAGCTGTTCAATTGATAAATTCAAAGAAGTACCCTTTAGAGAAGATAATAACACACGTATTTGCCATAGAAGAAGCAGAAAAAGCAATGGAACTCTTTATCAATGAGAAGAGAGATTGTATAAGGGCGGCTTTAAGGAACGCGCAATGAAAAATTCCCTTTGCTTTGTAGAAGAAGAATTAGCTGGTTTAAAAAGAGCAGGGATTTCACCTGGGCCAAAGATACTTAGTACTCCTCAGGGACCTAAAGCCCGGTTTGAGGATAAGGAAGTAATTAATTTATCTTCCAATAACTATTTGGGGTTAACTACCCATCCAAAGCTAAAAGAAGCGGCAAAAAAGGCTATTGAACAATTTGGAACCGGTTCTGGAGCGGCTCGTAACATTGCCGGGTTCATGACATTACATAAAGAATTAGAAGATAAACTAGCTGCTTTTAAGGGGACAGAAGCCTCTATTGTATTTCAGACGGGTTTCAGCGCCAACGCAGGAACAGTCTCCACTATTATAGGGAAGGAAGATATTATAGTGAGTGACAGGTTAAACCACGGTAGTATTATTGATGGGTGCCGGCTTGCCCGGGCAGGAATTAAAATTTTTTCCCATAAGGATGTAAAGGAAGCGGAGAAACTTCTAAAAGAGTCTAAAGGAGCCCGCCGTATTTTACTTATTACTGATGGTGTTTTCTCTATGGATGGGGATATTGCTCCCTTACCAGGACTTGTGGCTTTGGCAAATAAATATAAAGCGATTATGATGGTAGATGATGCTCATGCTTTCGGTGTTCTTGGCCGTAATGGGAGAGGGACAGTAGACCACTTTAATCTCTGTGGACAAGTGGATATCCAGATGGGGACTTTTTCCAAGGCCATAGGAAGTTTCGGAGGGTATGTGGCCGGAAGCCGGGCGCTCATTGACTATTTAGCCTGTAAGGCCAGACCCATACTTTTTTCTACCTCGCTTCCTCCTGCATCCATTGCCTGCGCCTCTGCTGCTCTGGATATTCTTAAAGAGCAACCGGAACTTATTGATAAACTCTGGGAAAACACCCGATTTTTTAAAGATAGTCTCTTTAAACTTGGATTTAACACAGGGATAAGTGAAACCCCTATTATTCCTATAGTCGTGGGAGAGGAAGAGAAGGCAATTAAGTCAAGTAAAAGATTATTTCAAGAGGGAGTCTTTGCCCGGGCCATAACCTACCCTGCTGTTCCAAAAGGAGAAGCGCGGTTGCGTACAATTATCTCTGCCGCGCATACTAAAGAGGATCTCACTTTTGCGTTAAATGCTTTTGAAAAGATTGGGAAAGAATTGAGAAGATGAATATTTATGAGAAAAGAACCAGGATAGTCCAGGAAAAGATGTCGAGACTGGGTTTGCCTTGTATATTAATTACCCGGCCTGAACATATTTTCTACCTCAGCGGTTATTGCGCTTCTCCAGTAGGTGCACAGCCAGTGATATTGATAATTCCTCAGAATAGAGATCCAATTATGATTGTGGCTGAACATGAGGAAGGCGGAGCAAAAGAGAAAACATGGATAGAGAATATCAAAACCTATGCCTATTATACCATTCTCAAAAAACCCGGGATAACTCAGCAGATTGCAGAACTTATCCTGGCTGCTTTGAAGGAATTGGAGGTAGCCAGAGGCTCTTTAGGTATTGAAGAAACTCACATTTCTTTTGCCTTTACTGAAGCAATCAGGAACGAATTCCCTTTAGTTAATTTTAAAAATTTCTCCCATGTGTTAGAGGAAATGCGGATTGTAAAGTCAAAGGATGAGATAGAAGCAATAAAAAAAGCAGTGGGTTTTTGTGACTTGTGCCAGAAAATAGCAAGAGAAAGTCTTACAGAAGGAATGAGTGAAATAGAATTATTTACAAAAATTAAATCAGCATTAGAAATAAAGGCAGGTGAAAGAATATCAGTGGAAGGAGATCTGGTATTTGGAGAAGGAACTGAAGGAGGAGGGGATTTGCCGGGAAAAAGAAAATTACAAAAGAATGATTTTGTAATGACTGACCTCTGTGTTAGAATTAATGGTTACTGGGGAGATACTACCAGAACTATTGTTTTTGGAGATGCTTCTAAAAAGCAGAAGAAAATATATCAGGTTGTTTTAGAAGCGTTGAATATCGGCATTGAAGCTATTAGACCTGGTATAAAAGCATCAGAAATTGATAAAAGAGTTCGTGATTTTATCATTTCTAAGGGTTATGGAGAATATTTTGGTCATCATACAGGTCATGGCATTGGGTTAACTCATTTCGAGGCGCCAATGATAGTTCCTTATAATGAGACTGAACTTAAAGAGGGAATGGTTATCACAATTGAGCCTGGCATATATATTCCCAATCAGGGCGGAATAAGATTGGAAGAAGATATAGTTGTTACTGAGGCTGGCAGAAAGATTATTTCCAAACATTCTCTGGGCTTTGAAGGAGAGCATAAAAAAGTGAGGAAACTCCAGAGAAAAGACAATCTGAATTTGAGATTTACAGACAGAGGGGGTGATGAGTAAATTTGAAGATTGGAAATTTGTAAAAGGTAGTAATATGTTAATAGAAATTTAACAATAAAATGGAGGGTGTTATGAAGAAGATTGTGTTTTTAGTCGGGTTGATGTTTCTTTTAGCAAGTTATGGTCAGGCAGCTGAGCTGGTAGGTTATTGGAATTTTGATGAGGGAAAGGGGAACATAGCCAGGGACAGCGCTGGTGAGCATAATGGAGAAATAAATGGCGCTGCGTGGGTGAAGGGGAAAAAAGGAGGAGCATTAGAGTTTGACGGAAAGAGTTATGTAGAGATAAAGGATACTACTAAAAGCTGCTTTGACCTTACCAGTATGACTCTCTCTGCATGGATATTTCCTAAGGCTCGCCAAGGACAAGGAGGAATTGTAGGTAAAAACTTTTACCAGATGTCCACTTATGGACTCTGGTTAAATAGTAATGGAACACTCCTATTTGATGTCTATGGTCCCTTTGGTAAGGAAGGGAAAATAGCAAGTTTTGCGCATAAAAGCAAGACCATCCTTAGCCTCAACCAGTGGTATCATGTAGCGGTTACCTATGATAACACCAAGGTCAAGTTTTATATCAACGGCAGGTTGGACTCTGTCTATGAAGAGAGCAGATTGCCTTCCATTAATAATCTACCTATACTCATCGGCAAAGTCTCCACTGGCTATAAAGGAACAGAAAAATACTTTACCGGGATAATTGATGAGGTAAAGATATATAAAGGAGCTTTAACCGAAGAAGAGATAGAGGCTGAATACCAAGAGAGTGGAATGTATATCGATAATTTTAACAGGGATAAACCTGGGCCGGACTGGCAGGTTCAAAAAGGAACATGGACCATTAAAGACATGGCCCTTTACTGTGAGGGCCCCGGAGGGATTACGTACCAAAAACCTATTGGCCGTAACGTGCGTATAGAGTATGATTGTGAGTCAGACGACCCCGGTGATATGTCACTCGTCTTGTTGACCAATCCAGGCGCATCGCCCCATAGCGGTTATTTTTTTGGTTTTGGCTCTAACTATAATAAGATTAACAAACTGCTCCGTAATGGCCGGAAGATGATCATTGATAAAAAGAACCTTATTAAGCCTGAGCAAATTCACCATGTGGTAATAGAAAAGCGGGGTCCGCATCTTGAGATGAAGGTTGATGGCAAAATGTCACTCAAGGCATTTGATGGAATGGAAGAGAATATTAAAGGCAAATATTTTGGTTTGTATGTATGGACGCGGGCAAAGTTTGATAACCTTAAGGTAACAGCCTTGCCTGATGATACTTCTGATGTCGTTTACGAACCTAAGCCTATCGTGAACAAATATTACGGTTTTAAGAAATCGGAAGATGATGATCTTCCTGAAGGCATAGAAAAAAAATTCACCGGTAACGCCGGTATTAAGATAGTAAATTCTAAGAACTGGGACTATGATTTGACCAGCAGAGGGGTTATAACCAAGGATGACTATTGTATGGAATTATATAACCCTGATGATTCTCCCCAACATACGGCAGAGCTTTGTTTTTCATTTTCTCCCGTGGAAAATGGGCTGTTGGAAATGGATCTGATGGCAGACTCTGAAGATACAGAGGGTGTAGAAATCTCCCTTCTCAATGAAAAGGGAGTCTCTCTGGCAACCTTTGAGGCGACTAATAATGGTTTTTCAGCACTTACAGCGAGTGGGAGGCAGGATATGGAACCCAATGTTGTATTTCCCAACCGCTCTCAGAGTCCCCGCCACTCCGCCACGAAGGCATGGATTGCTTTACGTCCCCAACGCTGGTATACCCTGCGGCTTGATTTTGATGGTCAGGCAGGAGAGTTTCGGGCTGGGTTACTCAACTATTACAGCAAAAAGCCCAGCAAAAAGGGCAAAAGCCCGACTGCGGTCTGGAACTGGCTTCAGCTTGGTGACCGGGTTCCATTTCTGAAAAAGGGCAAGATCGCTCAGGTATCAATCAGCATGACAAAAAAAGGAAAAGTCCTAGTGGATAATGTTGTTTTGTATGGACCGGCTCACCACCAGGTAATAGGTGGTCATGACAGACGTTTTTCGGCTAAGAAACTCTTGGGATTGAAGTATCCTGAGCGGCGGGATCCGGTAACCATGAAGGTCTATAGCCTGCGCCAAGTTCTGCCCTCAGCAAAAGTCTTTTCCCGATTAGATAAGACATTGCCTAATACAAGCTTTCCTGCAGCCGGAATAAGATACAGTGATTTGTCGGTTCAGCAGGCATTACTGAAGGATGAGGTTCAGGCCATGAACCGGGCAGCGTTTTACGTCCGGGATCAGGGAAAACTTTCCGACTCTCTTAAGTCTCAATGGCAGGCGGCAGCTGGCAAAGCAGCTGTTACCGAAGATTCTCTGGCGGATCTATACCGCCGGTATGCCGGGTCCTTTATGGATAACCTGAATGAAGAGAAACTAAACTCTTTTTTTGAATCTGCTTCTAAAAAATTGGAATCTAAAATAAGATTAGCTCAGGACGAAGTGGGTTCGGTGATGAAGGGGTTTTCAGAAGTGTGTCCGGCAAAAATTCCCTCATTGGAACAATGCGCCGCCGGAGGCAGCGCTGTGGATTATTGCTGGAAGGATGGAATGTTTAAGAATAAAAAAGGGATCCCTGCCTTTTACTTTCCCCAGAATGTGGGGTGGAGACATGACTCGCTTGATAAGGCACAGTTAGCGCAGGTATTGCAGTTGCCGGGGACCATAAAGGTACGCCGTAGAACATGCAATTGTAAATTGGGCGAGTACTCTGACTACAATCAGTTTAATAGAGGGGAGCGTCCTCTGGCTCGGCTCTGGAGAGGGTCTGATTTTATGTTTCAATATAATATGATGCTTGGAAGACATGACTTACAGATGTTTATACCTGAATGGTGGGCTGAAAAATATGGAGATGATAAGGATATATATATACAGGACCGCTCGGGTAAGATAATTGCTATGGCAGAGGATAAGAAATATAAGAAGACGGGTGACGGTACTACAGCACATCTTAATTTCTGGCATCCTGAGGTTAAGAATCTCATGCACAACATAAGTAAACAAGCTGGTAAATTCATGGCCAAGAATTATCCCTGCCGGGTTAAAGACATTGAGCTTGGAGGTGAGGAAAAGCAGGCATGTTTTGGCAATGAAACCGGTTTGAACAAATCCGCAGTTGCCGAATTTCGTAAGTATTTGGAAAGAAAATACACTACTATAGACATACTCAACAAAACATGGGGCACAAACTATAAATCTTTCGAGAAACTTGGTCCCTCGCAGGTAGATTTGAAGAAGCCATGTGGACTGGCGTATGAGTTTGAGCGTTTTAGGCAGATTGGCTACTTTAACTGGATGAAGAACATAAAGAAATCGTTTAATGAAGGATATCCGGGGATACCGTCAAGCAACTATTTTTGCAAGGTGTTCGGTGGTAGGGACAATGTAACTGGTTTTGATATGGTCAAGATGTTTGAGGCTTATGATATTATCACTTATCACACCTTTACCCGTTGGACCTGGCAGCCAATGTGTCGGGTGCTGGATAGTCTGCGAAAAATATATGGCAATGGGCTTGGTAATCAGGAATGGGGTGCTTCTACAACAGCACCACAACTTTATGATGAAGAGTGTTATAAAAGTAATGGCCTGGCTATGCGATTTTCCGAAATGGCCTGGGGTCGCAGCCTTCATTCCTTGTGGTATGGAACATCTCCTGGTTTCGCTGAAGGGTGCAACTGGCTGGAACCGCGCCTTGGCAATACGGTTATTCGCCACTCTTCAACCTTTATGCCGGTGACATTCAAACGTTTCCGTCGTATGGGATACCCGGCTTTGACCTTTCCCACAATACAACCCGATATAGCGATACTGGAGGTAACAAGTTCATTTTATAATCCACCGCCAAAAAACAAGTATTTTTTTGGTGTTCGTACATGGATGAATACAACCGTACGTCCATTGGAAAAGGCAGGTTATAATTATGGATTTCTTTACGAAGAGCCTTTGCTTAATGACAGGCAAAGGCTGGATGGGATACAGACCATAGTTGTACCTGCCGGTCTGTGTTGTCCGGAAAACTTGCAAAAGAAGCTGATTAAATGGGTAAAAGATGACGGCGGAAATCTGATTATGGTCGGTCCCTGTGGATTAATGGATCAATACGGTAAAAAGAGTGGTATATTGCTCGAAGCTGCTTTCCCGGGTGTGATCTGGAATGATTGTCAGAAACTCCACGGATGGCAGCCACGAAGCACTGGGACTTCTGCTATTAAACCGATCGGGAGTTATGGTAATCACGGAAATCTTTATCGGACAAAACTTGGTAGAGGCACTGTGGCCATATTTGATACATTGGATTTTAAAGTATTTGATAACAATTTCTACCTAGAGGCTATTAGTAAGGTTACCCAAAAAAATGTTTGGGGAACAGACCCTGAAAACATCAAGCTCGTTTTCCGAGAATCTCCAAAAGGATGGTATGTGTACGCTGTTAACCTTGACTGGCGGAAAATAAGGGATGTTGAGATATATATTACTCAACAATTCAAGCAAGCGGCGGATATGGGATTGGAAACACCTATTGCAGTGAAATTGAATTATATGGATGGAATAACACGATTCAGGTTGAAGCTTGCGCCTGGCGAAGGAACAGTGATTTATTTAGAGAAGCAACACACTCAAAGCAGAAAAACATGAGTCTATAGGTTACTAATCGTACTGGCACAAATTGCCTTTTTGTCAATAGAGGAAGTAACTGGAGTTTCCCCAAAAAATTTATTCATAAGTAATTGCTTATTATGTTATTGGAAAATATAGAGAATATGCTGCCATTATCAGCCTGACCTATGGAAAAGGGAAGGTAGTTCTATTTAGCCCTCATCCAGAAGGCGGATATTATGGAATAGAAAAACATTTACATTATATTAATGGTAAAGAGATTAGAACCTATAAATTGATCTATAATGCTGCTTTATATTGTACAAAAGAGGGAAAAGAGGCAGAAAGACCGACTGGTTCGATGCATTAATAGCAGGCTGTCTAAAAAGTCCATGTATGCTTTAAAGTGTACGTATAGGATTCAGTAAAGAAAATCGTTAACACGTTCTTCCTGTCCAAGTTTGATTATTTGATGATGATCTTTTTTGAATACATCAATATGCGCGACTGTTTTCTTACAGTACATTGAGCATAACATAGCTGCTGTTCTGATATCCTCGTCATTTGCCTCAGCTTCAATCAGAACCACTGGTCCTGGCACGTCTTGAGGTTCAAGTCGTATCATTCCATCTCCAGCGAGATTAAGCAATTTATTATTTTCCTGCTCGTTCCTTCCAATTATAACTTTTGTGCCTGATGGAAGTCTAAAATGGCGGCCGATTTTTAATAATTCAATATCTTTTAACATAAAATCCGGTTTGAACTTCATTAAACCTTTCATGCGTTTTGAGAAATTCGGCTCTGTAAGCAGACATCCACCAGCCGGGGTTGAAAACTTCAGAATTCCGTACTGGTTTGCCAGCATAAGCTGAGGTTTTCTTGATCGACCTTGAATATCAAACAATCTATCTCTGCTTATCCATCCTTTTATTTCAGGAACAGTAGGAGAAAGCAGCTTTGCAGATAAAGGACGAAGGATCAAGCCTTTCAAACCTGAATCCTTGTCTGCAATGTTCATCGCATCCCTGCGCTGAGACATTGGCCTTTCTCCAAGAACCTCCCCTGTAATCAGGAAAGAAGCTTCTATCTTCTTCATATATTGAGCGGCTTTTATAAGCATATAGATCCTACAGTCTAAACATGGATTCATATTCTTACCATAACCATGTTTAGGATGTCTAACTATATCCAGAAAATCTTGAGACGCCTTATGAGAATATAATGTTATTCCTAATTCATCAGCGCTTCTTTCTGCATAAGAAGATGCTGCGGTTTTTATTGACTCTGAAAAGGGGTAAATAACAGTAAACCCATACACTTCAACACCCTGCTCCATTACAATCTTTGCGCCTAGAGCACTGTCAAGCCCACCGGATATCAAAGCAACTGCCTTCACAAAACTTTCTTTATGTTGTTATTCTGTCTGATTCTAAATATCAATTCCTGAACAAGTTTTTCTTTTTTGACTCTTTTAACTATTTTGCCTTTGCAGAACAGGATTCCTGAAGTTTTTCCTCCTGCAATTCCAATATCAGCCTGTTTTGCTTCACCTGGTCCGTTCACTTCGCAGCCCATAACAGCGATCTTTATAGATGGTAATGGTGAAGCGATAGAACTAAGTTGTTTTTTTAATTCTGTTACGACCGCTACAACATCAATCCTGCATCTTCCGCAAGTCGGGCAGGAGATGATCTCTTGGCCATATTCTCTGAGCTTTATAGATTGTAATATCTGGAAGCCTGCTTTTACTTCTTCTTCAGGAGGCGCAGTAAGTGAAACTCTGATAGTATCCCCGATTCCCTCTGAGAGGAGTATTCCCAACCCAACCGAGGATTTAATAAGTCCTTCAGGTAATGGCCCTGCCTCTGTAATTCCAAGGTGAAACGGATAATCGCATTTAGTCGCCATCTCCCTGTAAGCTTCAACGGTAGAAAGTACGTCTGAAGATTTTAGCGCTATGATAATGTTGTAAAATTTATATTTTTCAAATATTTTAAGATACTTAATGCACTCTTCTACCATTAGTTTCGGATTCTTTATTGATCCTGCATTTACACCTATCCTGATCGCTATGCTTTTTTCTGCAGCTGCAGAGATGATCATACTAAGATGCTTTTGACTGGAAATGTTTCCCGGATTAAGTCTTAATTTATCAACGCCCTGTTTTATTGCTTCCAATGCAAGTTTGTATGAAAAATGTATATCTGCAACAAGAGGGATGGTAATCTGTTTTTTTATTTCTCCCAAACATTTTGCCGCTTTGATATCAGGAACTGCAACCCTTATAATTTCGCAGCCTGTTTTCTCCAGACTTCTTATTTGAGAAACTGTAGCATTAATATCTTTAGTATCTGTTTTTGTCATGGACTGAACAGATATCGGAGCATCTCCGCCTATTATAATATTCCCAACTTTAACAGGTCTGGTGTTACGGCGTTGGAGTGAAGACATTGATTATTTTATCCTTTGCAACTCTCATAATATCATTAAATGTCACGTATACCATTAAAGTTACAAGGAGCGCAATGCCAAATTTTGTTGTCCATTCAAGCCATTTCTCATTAACCGGGCTGCCTTTTATAGATTCTATTAGAAAGAAGATTATGTGTCCGCCATCAAGCACAGGAATTGGAAGCAGATTAAGTATAGCAAGATTTACACTTATTAGAGCAAGCAGATAAAACAGGTTCATAAGTCCTGCTTCTGCCTGTTTATTTGCAAGCTGCGCAATCATTATGGGCCCACCAAGTGTTTTAGGCGATATTTCCCTTTTTATAAGCATCCATATAGATCTATATGTGAGACCTATCAAACTTATGGTTTGATTGCATCCTTGAACAAGCGCTCCGATTGGCCCATATCTACGTGTTATTGTCTTAAACTCAGGACCTATTCCTATGAGACCAATGTTCAGCGTTTTATTAAGTTTAGGCACAACACTTATTTTTAACTGCTCTTTCTCTCGTTTTATTATAAGTGAGATTTTCTCTCCTGCGCTGTTATGAATGTTCTTTGCCATATCATTCCATGATGATATTTGTTTATCATTAATAAATAGAACAACATCGCCTTTTTTAATACCGGCTTTGTGCGCAGGGCTTTCAGGCTCAACAGCATCTATTGCAGGTGGAATAAACGGAGAAACCCCAATGTATCCACCTCCTTTTTCTTTGTTAAACTCTGTTTTAACCTGAATGCTTTTTCTTTCGCCGTTTCTGTCAATGAGTATGGATATCTTGCGATTTGGATTGGTCAAAATAATATGTTTAAACTTGGTCCAATCTTTAATTTGTCTGTCATTTGCTTTGAGTATTATATCTCCCACTTTCAGGTCAGCTTTGGACCCAGGTGAATCTTTGGTTATTTCTCCAATTTTAGCCTCAAAATAAGGTAGTTCTATGCCTGTAAAGAAGATACAAGAGAAAACAAAAACTGCCAGCAGTATGTTCATAAAAGGTCCTGCCAATATTACAAGTGTTCTCTGAAAAGGACTCTTAGAATAGAACTCCCATACAGCGCCTGTTTTTTCTTCAGCAGATTCTCCTGCAAGTTTTACATATCCTCCCAATGGTACAGCAGATATCAAGTATTCTGTATCTCCTTTCTGAAAGCTGATAAGCTTAGGGCCAAATCCAATGGAGAATTTTTCTACTTTAATGCCGAATTTTTTAGCTACAAGAAAATGTCCCAGTTCATGTACGAAAACCAGAATACTTATCACAACAATGAATGGGAGTATATTAATCAGCCAATTTAGAGCAAACATGTTTTCCTCGCCCAAGCATCAGATGCAAGGATATGGTCAAGGCTTGGATTTTGAATAACATTATGTTTATTCATAACCTTTTCTATTAGCTTGGGAATATCCGAAAATTTTGTTTTCTTCTTAAGAAATAGATTAACAGCAGCGTCGTTTGCGCTGCTAAGAACAGCAGGCATAGTTCCGCCAATTGTGCCTGCTTCATAAGCAAGTTTCAGGCATGGAAATTTATCAAAGTTTGGAGCTGAAAAATTGAACTGAGATATTTTTGATAAATCTAAAGGCTCTAGCTGCGTAGGCATTCGCTCCGGATACGTTAATGCATACTGAATAGGCATCTTCATATCAGGAATTCCAAGTAAAGCAAATACTGATCCGTCAATAAATTCTACCATAGAATGAATAATGCATTCAGGATGTATTATGACCTCAATTTTTGAGATATCTATTCCAAACAGCCAATGCGCTTCCAAGACTTCCAAGCCCTTATTCATGAGCGTTGCAGAATCTATGCTGATTTTTCTCCCCATTTTCCATACAGGGTGGACTAATGCCTGCTCAGGACTGATATTATGCAAGTTTTTTTCTTTGTAAAACGGACCTCCTGAAGCAGTAAGAATAATTCTCTTTATGTCTTTTTTATCTCTTCTGTCAAGGCATTGAAAAACAGCGTTATGTTCACTATCCACTGGAAGGAGTTTCACGCCTTTTCTCTTAACCTCTTTTAACATAATTTCGCCTGCGGCAACCAGCAGTTCCTTAGCTGCAATTGCAATATGCTTGCCTTTCTTTATTGCTTCCAAAGTTGGTACCAGCCCTGTTATACCTGTGATTGCTGATACCAAAATATCAACTTCATCAAGTGTTGATATTTTGACGAGACTTTCACACTCGCATTCTATTTTCACATTTTTATCACTGATAGAATTGCGAAGCTGATCTCGTGTCTTCTCGTTCATTACCACAACAAATTTTGGATGAAACTGGTTTATCTGCTTTTCCAAAAGATTGATATTAGTTTTGCCTGATATGGCTATAACTTTGAATTTGTCCGGGAAAGATTTTACAATCTCAAGAGTATTTCTGCCAATTGAGCCTGTTGCTCCAAGAACAGCAATGTTTTTCATTTTGTACTTGGCTCATAAACACTTACGCATTTTCTTGCGCTGATACTTTCAAAACGCACTACTCCATTTATTTTAGCGAATAATGTCC
>JAGMBN010000100.1 GCA_023129655.1 bacterium
AGAAGCACTATGAACATGTTGATGATCTGCTATATAGGTTCGCCAATAAAGCGCTTGGAGATACAGTATGCAGAGTAGGAAGGGATCCGATACGCAAGCTTGGACCAAATGACCGTTTAATAGGCTCTGCAAAACTGGTTTTGGAGTATGATATAGAGCCTATAAATATATGCAAAGGAATTGCAGCAGCACTGAAATATGACTATTCAGAAGACCAGTCAGCTTGCCGGCTTTCAGGTTCAATCAAGCAGAAAGGAACTGATTGGGTTTTTGAGAATATTTGCAAAATTGACCCACAAAGTAAAATAGCAAAACTTGTTAAGGAGAACTGATATGAAGGCAGCATTATTGGAAGATATTGAGAAACTCAGGATCACAGAAATCCCAACGCCAAAACCGCAGGTTGGAGAGATACTGATAAAAGTGGAAGCATGCGCTGTATGCGGAACTGACATAAAGATATTTCATCACGGACACAGGCTTATTTCTTTCCCACGCGTTACAGGGCATGAATTAACAGGCGAAATAACAGGAATTGGAGAAGGTGTCTCTAAATACAAATCCGGTGACAGGGTTGCGGTTGCTCCGGCTGTTCCATGCGGAGACTGCTATTACTGCCATCGCGGCAGGCAGGCTATGTGCGAGAACCTGCAGGCGATCGGATATTTTTGGAACGGCGGATTTGCGGAATATATGGTTGTACCTAAAATTGCCGTAGATAATGGATGTGTAAACCTTTTGCCTGATAATGTTTCATTTGAAGAGGGAGCGCTTGCAGAGCCTTTAGCCTGTGTTATAAATGCGCAGGAGCTTTCAAATGTGTGTATGGGAGATACTGTTGTAGTTATAGGAACCGGTCCTATGGGATGTCTGCACGCGGAACTAGCTCGCGCAAGAGGCGCAGTAAAAACTGTAATGATAGAGGTATCCGAAGAAAGATTGGATGCTGCAAAGAAGACTGTAAATGCAGATTTGTTTATAAATCCATCCAAAGAAGATAGTATAAAACTGGTTAGAAAATTTACTAATGGCAGAGGCGCAGATAAAGTTATAGTTGCATGCGGGGTTGGCAAGGCGCAGCAAGACGCAATTGAAATGGTTGCAAATCTTGGAAATGTGAATTTTTTTGGCGGCTTGCCAAAGGATAATCCATATATACAACTTGATAGTAATGCTGTTCATTACAAAGAGTGTTCTATAACAGGAACGCATGGCTCCAGCCCTTGTCATAATCAGATAGCCATAGACTTGATAGCAAGTGGGAAGATAAAGATTAAAAAATACATAACAAAACATTATGAGTTAAACAATCTGGAAGAAGCAATAGCAAGAGCAGAGACAGGAAAGGAGATGAAAATAATTATAAAACCATAATATGGGAACGGGCGAACATCCCCCTACCCCCTTCAAAGGGGGAATTAAAACGGTGGGATGCCGTATGAACAAAAAGTCCCCCTTTGAAGGGGGTAGGGGGATGTTCGCCCTAAACAGAAAGGAGTAGAATGGAATGAAAGAGTCTAAAGAGGAATTAGTCAGTTATCTTCGCAAAATGATGGAGATACGTTTATTTGAGGAAAAGGTTATGGAACTGCTTGCCAGGAACATAATAAAGGGCGCGTCGCATCTCTATGCAGGAGAGGAAGCTGTCGCAGTCGGGGCGTGTAACGCAATAAGGGAAGATGATTACATCACAAGCACACATCGCGGTCATGGACATTGTCTTGCAAAAGGCGGCAAGCTGCCTGAAATGATGGCTGAGCTTTGCGGTAAGGCGACAGGGTACTGCAAAGGAAGAGGCGGTTCAATGCACATTGCAGACGTTACAAAAGGAAATCTTGGGGCGACGGGTATAGTTTGCAGTAATGTTCCTGTTGCGGTTGGAGCGGCTCTATCTGTGAAGATGAGAAAAACGGAGCAGGTTGTTCTGTGTTTCTTTGGAGACGGCGCATCGAATAACGGTGTTTTTCATGAGTCGCTGAATATGGCGGCTGTGTGGAATCTGCCGGTTGTATTCGTATGTGAGAATAATCTGTATGGAATGAGTGTTGCTGCAAACAGGTGTTCAGCGGTGCAGGACATGGCCGATAAAGCCAAGGCATATAATATACCAAGCATGATCTGCGACGGCATGGATATACTTAATGTCAAAGAAACCATAGAAAAAGCTACTGAAAGAGCCCGCGGCGGAGATGGACCTATATTTGTGGAATGTAAAACGTATAGATATTTCGGACATTCAAGAAGTGATCCCAGGGCATACAGGACAAAGGAAGAGGAAAAGGAATGGAGGGATAAATGTCCTATTAAGCAGTTTAGTAAAAAATTAACAGACAATAAAATTCTTACAGAGAAAGAAATTGATCAAATTGAGAAACAGGCTGAGGAGGATGTGGAAAATGCGGAGAAATTTGCTATTGAAAGCCCGTATCCTGATGTTAAAGAACTAAAGGATGATATTTATGCGCCTTCTCCGTCAGAATTATTAAATGGAGGTGCTATAAGATGAGAGAAATACTATACAAAGACGCGCTTGTTGAAGCTATGTGGGAAGAAATGGAAAGAGACGAAAAAGTTTTTGTTATGGGAGAAGATGTAGCGATATACGGAGGGGCTTATGGAGCAACAAAAGGCTTATATGAGCAGTTTGGAGAGGAGAGAGTAAGAGATACGGCAATCTCCGAATCGGCTATAGTCGGCGCTGCTATCGGCGCCGCGATAACAGGTATGAGACCGATTGCGGAGATAATGTATATTGATTTTATTACTCAGGCAATGGATCAGCTCGTAAATCAGGCGGCAAAAATGAGGTATATGTTTGGTGGGAAAACTACTGTTCCCATGGTGCTCAGAACTGAGGGCGGGGCAGGCAGATGCATTGCAGCCCATCACTCTCAAAGTCTTGAGGCATGGATAATGCACGTACCCGGGTTATATCTTGTAATGCCTTCCACTCCATATGACGCAAAGGGACTGCTAAAAGCATCCATTCGCGATGATAATCCTGTTGTGTTTATTGAACACAAGATGCTTTATGGCTTGAAAGGAGAAGTTCCAGAAGACGATTATATAATCCCTTTGGGAGTTGCTGATATCAAGAAAGAGGGGAGTGATGTTACTATTGTTGCATATTCCAGACAGCTCCACGTAACTATGGAAGCTGCGACAGAACTTGAAAAGGATAATATTTCAGCAGAAGTCATTGACCCGAGAACGCTCAAACCTTTGGATCTTGATACTATTCTGACATCTGTTAAAAAGACAGGCAAGCTTGTTATTGTATCAGAGGGATATAAAACTTGTAATGTGGCAAGTGAGATTGCGATGCTGGTTATGGAGCATGGATTTGATTTATTGGACGCTCCTGTGAAGAGAGTATGCGCTGTAGATGTGCCTGTTCCAATGAGTCCCGTATTGGAAGATGCGGCAATTCCAAATAAACAAAACGTAATAAATGCAGTTAAGGAGGTTTGCCAATGATCAAAGAAATAATAATGCCGAAGCTTGGTCAAACCGTTGAAGAATCAACAGTTGGCAAATGGCTGAAAAAAGAAGGAGATAAAATAGAAAAAGGAGACGTGCTTCTTGAGATTACAACCGATAAGGCAACTCTGGAAGTAGAATCATTTGCAAAAGGAGTGCTTAGAAAGATTGTTAATAAAGAAGGAGATATTGTCCCTGTTCTGACAGTTATTGGATACATAGCCGGCAGTATGGATGAGAATATTCCTGAGAAACCGCAGGAACAATTGCAGGAAGAAAAAGAAGAAGAGACATCTGTTGGGGAACCTGTTCAGGAAGTTCAAGATAAATCCATCATAGAAGAAGTAAGAGTAAAGATCTCTCCGTTAGCTAAGAGATTGGCAAAGGAAAAAGGTGTTGATATAACAAAGATTAATGGGACTGGTCCTGGCGGAAGAATTGTTAAGGAAGATATACTTGCTTGCGAAAAAACAGGGGATAGTAATCAGGGGGCAGTAATCAGGAAAGGGATGACTGCAAAGACAATTCCTGTAAAAGGAATGAGAAAGGTCATTGCAGAGCGACTTCAGCAAAGTTTTCAGACAATCCCTCACTTTTATCTTTCAACGGAGATAGATATGACGGAGTGCGTAAAAGCAAGAGCGGAAAAATCGCCAAAGCCTGCGTTTAATGATATTATTATAAAAGCCTCAGCTCTCGCAATATCTGAAAACCCGGGAATAAATTCCTCTTTTAAGGGAGACTCAATTGAGATTGTTGGAGATATAAACATTGGGCTTGCAGTAGCTGTGGATGATGGGCTGATTGTTCCTGTTATACGAAATGCAGATAAGCTGGCAGTATCAGATATCTCTAAAAAGCGTGATGAACTTGTAAAGAAAGCAAGGGAAGGGAAACTCCTGCCGTCTGATTATGAAGGAGGAACATTCACGATCAGTAATCTGGGAATGTTTGAAA
>JAGMBN010000101.1 GCA_023129655.1 bacterium
AAAATTTTTGGGGAAACTCCAAAAAAGTTCGTATTGACAAAGTATCTGACGAGTCCTATAATTACCGCTGAATTTCAAAGAACGTTATTAAGGAAAGGGGGTGAAACATATGAAGTTGATGAGTATAATTTTTACAATTGTATTAGCTGTTGGTCTTACAATATCTACATCAGTGGCTTTTGCCGGAGAATTGGAAGCTAAAGGTAATGGGATATTGGATGACTGCTGTAAGAGTCTAACATCCTGTGGTGTAGATATGGAAGGGCTAAGTGATAAGATGACCTTAGAGGTTAAGCCCATTATAGACGAGGCGAAAGCATGTATTAAGGAATGTAAGAAGAAAATAGCTATTGCTAAAATTGATAAAGATGAAGCTGTAATAGCTGATGCTGAAGCATGCATAACCAAATGCGAAAACGCAATAAAGGGATGTAAGAAGGTTAAAACTACTGCAGGATCTTTGGGTAGAAGAGGAAAATTGCTGAAGGAACTTGCCAGTGAAGGGCCAGAGACATTCATGAATAAGATAGCAGCTACGGCTAAAAAGGCAGCAAGCAAGGCTAAACGGGGAAAAAAGAAATAGCTTTCTCTAATAGGGCTTATATTTTCGGATAAAATATTCTGAATTTTATAGGCCCTATCCTTTTTGTTTGAATTCATAGATAGACAGGGTTGTATCGCCGTATCTTCTTGATTTAATAGAGCGAAATTCTTTAATGTTCGGGCAAGGCAGTGTGGTTCTTTTGGAATGTTCAATAACTAAGACTGCTTTGCTATTCAGTATATTTTTAAGATGCGGATTCTTTATAATCTTCTCGGCTTCTCCTGTGTTGTATGGAGGATCTGTTAAAACAATGTCAAATTTTCTATTCTGATTAGCAAAGTGGTTTATAGCTTTGTATACATCTCTAACATATGCAGAACCCTTAAGATTCAGACAAAATTTATCTAGATTTTTACGGATAATGCGTACGCATTTTGGATTGTTATCTATAAAAACAACATTCTTTGCGCCTCTGCTAAGCGCCTCTATTCCAAGACTGCCTGAACCGGCAAAAAGATCAAGCGCTTCTGCCTCAACAACTTTATCGCCCAGCATACTAAACAACGCTTCTTTAACCATGCCTAATGTAGGACGTGTTTTTCTGCCAGATATTGTTTCTAGTATGCCTCCTCTGCTATCCCCCGAAATTACACGCATCTTTTTCTTATTCCGAAACAATAATCGCGTCAACTGGACAGTTTTCGGCAGCTTCCTTTACTGCATTCTTCAGATTTTCAGGTACTTCTTCTACTTTAACTGTGACAATATCTTCCGGCATTTCAAAGACATCAGGACAGTCATCTGCGCACAGTCCGCATCCAACACAATCTTCTTTGTTGATACTAACTTTCATATCTATATTCTCCTGTTAAGTTTTTTATTTCATTAGAAATTATATCTAAAAACAAAAATTCGTAAAGAATATTTTTGTTTTATGGTCCTCGTCGTTTCAAAGTTGATATCTGCCGAACATTATGCTATATAGGGTACATGGATGCAAAAACTCAACTTTGCGCTGTTATTGGCAATCCTATAGAACATTCTTTATCTCCTGCCATACATAATGCAGCGTTTAATCATCTTGGGCTTAATTATGTTTATGTTGCATTTAGAGTTCGGGATGTATCCTCTGCAATAGCTGGTGTAAGAGGACTAGACATAAAGGGTGTAAGCATTACGATTCCCCATAAAGTAGAAGTAATAAAGTATGTTGATGAGATTGATGAAGTTGCAGATAGAACAGGTTCAATCAATACCATCGTTAATGACGGCAAAAGATTAAAAGGCTACACTACTGATGGGATCGCTGCTCTGCGTTCATTAGAAGAAAAAGGGGTAAGCCTTAGTAATAAAAAAATATTTATAATGGGTTCCGGCGGCGCTGCGCGAGCAATTGCATTTGCGCTTATTATGAAGAGAAATCCTGCATCTCTTATAATTGGTGGAATCATACAACAAGAAGTAGATAAACTAGTTCAGGATATATCTTCTACTAAAAAGATTTCTCAGGCTAAGGGATTCATTGCAAATGAGAAGTCTCTTGAAAAGCAAATGCAGGATATTGATATTTTAATACAATGCACACCTGTTGGAATGCATCCAAAGACTGATAATACACCTGTTCCAAAAAGGTTGTTAAGAGATTCACTTGCAGTTTTTGATATTATTTACAACCCTGTTAAGACACGTCTTATCAGAGATGCAGAAGAGACTGGATGTGTTGTAGTATCAGGAATTGACATGTTCGTCTATCAAGCAGCATTGCAGTTTGAGCTTTGGACAGGCGAAATAGCCCCAATCAAAGTGATGAGGAAAGCTCTGTTAGAAAACAAGTAATGAATATTGTTCTAATTGGTTATCGAGGCACGGGTAAATCTAGCGTTGCCAGAATACTGAGCAAAAAATTAAACCTGCCTGTATTTAATATGGATAAGGAGATTATAAAAAAAGCTGGCATGCCAATCCCACAGATTGTTGAGAAGTTCGGATGGGACAGGTTCAGGGATATGGAATCTGAAATTGCGGAACAAGTTTCTAACCTTGATAACTGCATTATTGATACAGGCGGCGGAGTAATCCTGCGTGGTAAAAATATAGGAAATCTCAGGGAAAATGGAAAAATTTTCTGGCTTAGGGCAGATATTACTACAATTGTAAAAAGGATAAAACACGGAACACATAGACCGTCTTTAATTAAGGGAAAAAGCTTTGTAGATGAAATAGAAGAGATTCTTGCCCAAAGAAGAGAGAAATATAAAAAAGCTGCAGATTATATAATAGACACCTCTAAACTATCTCCCTCAGATATTGTGGGAAAAATAGTATCACTTACTACAAATTTGAACTGGATTCAGTACTTTGTTAAAAATTAAGCAGCACGAGCAATACACAGTTTGAAGTGATTGGTTTTGATTATATGAAAATAGCATACCTCTGTGAAGACATCCAAATTCCAATAATGGGAGTAAAGGGTGCTTCTATTCATGTACGCGAAGTTGTCAATGCGCTAATTAAATTGAATCACGAAGTATTTGTAATTACAACGAATAAGGGCACAGAAAACCATAGAAATGGTCAATATGCGATCCACGAAGTATCGCCATTTACGTCAAAGAAATTGGGCTCTGATCTGAGAATGATTCTTACGAGCAGAAACTTCTACAAAAAAGCCAATATCTTATTTAACAATGCAAAGCCAGATTTAATCTATGAAAGATATGAGCTTTATGGAAGCGCAGGTATGAAGTTAGCTCAAAAATTTAACATACCATTTATGTTAGAGGTTAACGCTGCTCTTTTGTTGGGCCCCAAGCGGAGATTAAATTTCAGACCATTAGCCAGATATGTTGAGAACAATATATTCAAAAGTGCTGGAGCAATAATTATAACAACAGATGATCTCAGAGACTATGTTATTAGGAAGGGGGTAGGCAAAAACAAGGTTTTTGAAGTCCCTGATGGCGTAGATCCAGAAAAATTTGATCCGGAGATATCTGAAATTTCCATTAGAAAAAAATATAAGCTAGAGAAAAAACAAGTTGTTGGATTTGTTGGAAGTCTCAGTAAAAGACAGGGACTTCCTATCCTTCTTGATGCAGCGAGAAAATGCAAACAGCAGATACCTGATATTCACTTCCTTATAGTTGGAGAGGGATTCGAAGAACCTAAATTAAAAAATTTTGTTAAGAATAATAACTTAGAAAGTATTGTTACTTTTACCGGCTCTGTTTCACATAATGATATACCTGCATATATTGCAGCAATGGATATAACAGTTCTTCCCAATATGAGCATTTACAGCTCTCCTGTCAAAATTTTTGAATATATGGCAATGGGCAAAGCGACTATTGCCCCGGCACAAGGTCAAATGAATAGATTATTTGAAAATGGAAGAGAAATATTATTAATTAAACCCGGGGATCAAGAACAGCTTACAAACAACATTATAAAACTCTTTAGCGACACTGCGCTTAGAAAAAAATTAGGCTCCAATGCAAGGGATAAGGTGTCAAATTCTTATACATGGAACCACAATGCAAAACGTGTTTTGGAGATTTATGGGTGACGTATGAATTCCGATTTAATTGTAATCGGGCATCTTCTCAAGGAAATGATTATCTTTGCTGACGGCAAAGAGACAGGGGGTGTGAAGAAAAAAAGGTTCCCTGATTCTTCTCAAGTATACGAAAAAGCCAAATATGAACATATCACGAAATAGAATTAAAGAACTTGTTGCTGCAGCCTTAAAAGAAGATATTGGGAAAGGGGATGTTACTACAGAAGCTTGCGCTTTTCAAAAGAGGAATGCTAAAGCTAAAATTATAGCGAAGCAGTGCGGAAT
>JAGMBN010000102.1 GCA_023129655.1 bacterium
CTAGTTGAAACCTCAGCACGGCGGCAATTTATATCAGCTTAGTAAAAAATACAATATAGCGCTTGGCGAGATAGTTGACTTTAGCGCAAACATAAATCCCCTTTGCTTTCCGGATGGAGTGAAGCGGATTCTGAAAGAAGATTTTAATAAAATCCGCATGTATCCTGATCCTGATTGCAGTCAGTTGACAGATGTAATCTCAGATAAGTATAATATTAAGAAAACATGTTTAATCCCGTCTAATGGCGCAACTGAACTAATATACCTTATATGCTACTTGCTGCGTCCTAAAAAGGCAGCGATTATTATTCCTGCGTTTTCAGAATACGAGAAAGCATTGTCAAATATTGGGTGTAATATTAAATTTGTAAGGCTTAAAGAGAAGGAAGGATTTAAGTTAAAATTACAGGATATAAGAAGTATTATTAAGAGTGTGGAAGTTCTCTTTATCTGTAATCCGAATAATCCAACAGGTCAGAAGATATCCCCAAATACACTTTATAATATTCTGCATCTTGCCAAGCGGCATAATGTCTTTGTAGTAATTGATGAGGCATTTATAGATTTGATTGAGGAAGAGAGTTTAGTTGCAAAAGCTCAAAGGCAACAAAATCTTTTTGTTATAAGGTCATTGACAAAGTTTCTTGGGATTCCGGGATTAAGGCTTGGCTTCGGAGTGGCATCTGCTCGTTTAAGCGCAAAGATAAAAAATTTTCAGCCGACATGGTCTGTAAATACATTTGCTCAAATTGCAGGTTCCTATTTATTGGCTGACTCAGCATATATTGAAAAAAGCAAAAAAATTTTGATTAAGGAACGAAATTTCTTAGTTTCAGAATTGAAGAGCATAAAATCTATAAAAGTATTTGATTCATGTACAAATTTTATTTTGTTTAAATTAATGGGTCAGGCATGCCTGACCCCTACAACAAATAATCCTGTAGGGGACGGGCATGCCCGTCCCGTTTTAGAAGATCTCCTGATAAGTGAGAAAATTGCTGTAAGGAATTGCAGCAATTTCAGGGGGCTGGACAGCTCATTTGTGAGAGTGGCAGTTAAGAAAAGGGACGAAAATAAACTCTTGATTAAGGCTCTTAGGAATATATTCGGATGACATATTTCATTACAATTCAAATAATTTTTGCATATATTCTGGATCTGCTCATAGGTGATCCGCGATGGCTTCCTCATCCTATTGTCTTAATAGGCAAGGTAATAGAGATATTAGAAAAAGGCATAACAAAAGTTATAACCAATAAAAAAGTCGCTGGGATAATACTTGTATTTCTAGTTGTAGTTGGAACATATTTTTTTGTTTTTATATTGATAGGGCTTGCAGCGCGCTTGCATTGGATATTGGGAGTGATGGTGAGTATCTATTTTATTTTTGTCTCATTGTCCATAAAAGACCTCGCAGTTGAAACAAACAGAGTGTATACGTCTCTAAATAGGAATAATTTATCTCTAGCAAGGAAGAATTTGTCAAGGATTGTTGGAAGGGATACGGAAGACTTAAATGAGAGAGAAATTATAAGAGCCAGTGTGGAAACTGTGGCGGAGAACACAGTAGATGGAATTATTTCCCCACTCTTTTTTGCGTTTATTGGAGGAGCGCCTTTAGCTATGGCATACAAGGCAATAAATACACTTGATTCAATGATTGGGTACAAGAATAAGAGATATATAGATCTTGGATGGGCTGCTGCAAAGCTTGACGATATAGCTAATTTTATACCTGCACGAATATCAATGGCGTTGATCCCAATAGCTTCATTTATCTGTAGAAAAGGATTTAGAAGTTCTATTAGAATAATTTTAAGGGACAGGAAGAAGCATGCAAGCCCAAATAGCGGTATTCCTGAAGCAGCATTTGTAGGAGCGCTTGGAATAAGACTTGGAGGAACAAGTTGTTATGAGGGGAAACTTGTTGAAAAACCCTGTATAGGCGATGCTGAGAAGCCTTTGGAGCTTTTGGACATAAAAGATTCTATAAGAATAATGTATGTATGTTCTGCATTGTCAATAGGTTTTGGGTGCTGTATAAGAGTCTTGATTTAGGAGATGAATTCTATGAGAGCTATAGTTGTTGAACAAGTTGGGTCATTTAGCATTAGGAATGTTAATATTCAACATCCTGGGGCTGGTGAGGTTATGATACGGGTCAGTGTTACCGGGTTATGTCGTACTGATTTAAAATTAATCAGAGTAGGGCATAGAGATCTTGTACTGCCGCGTGTGCCGGGAGAGGAGGTTGTTGGTACAATTTCTGAAATTGGAACTAATGTTTCGAGGTTTTCCTGTGGACAGCGCGTTTATGTATATCCAGGGACATCATGCGGAAAATGCAGTCCATGTAAAGCAGGTGCAGAAAACCTGTGTAAGAACATGAGAATAATGGGGTTTCATCGTGATGGTGGCTTTGCAGAGTATGTGCTTGCTCCGGTGGAAAGCTTAATTCATATACCTGATGGGCTTTCGGATGATACAGCTATATTTGCTGAACCTCTTTCATGCTGTCTTAACGCGCTTGAACTTGCCAGGCTCTCTAAAGGAGAGACGATCGGGATATGGGGCGCAGGTCCCGCAGGGAGGTTGCTATGCCACGGCGCATCAGCGCTAGGCGCCGAACCCTTTCTTATTGAACCTGATGAACGCAGACGTTCCTTAGCCAATGGGTTTAAAAAACCTCCGCGTAATGGATTTGATGTATGCATTGTGGCTGTTGGCTCTGTTGATGCCTACAAGCAGGCTGTTTCACATCTTAATCCAAGAGGACGTGTTGTGGTTTTTTCCGGTCTTGCTCCTGATGCGGCTAATCTGCAAATTGATTTTAACCAGTTTCATTATTATGAGCAAACTCTTGTAGGAGCTTACGGATGCAGTTACAGACATGGTCAGCAGGCTCTTGAATTCCTTGCAGATGAGAGAGTAAAAGTTGAGGATCTTATTTCACATAAAATGCCGCTTTGGGAACTTGAGAAAGCGCTTGAATTAGTAGAGCAGAGAAAAGGATTAAAAATATTACTCTATCCATAATATATTAGAAATAAATATTTACTTAAATCCGTCATTGCGAGGAGTCCCGAAAGCTTTCGGGACGACGTGGCAATCTCAGAGATTGCTTCACTTCGTTCGCAATGACAGGGTATTTACTATGAGAGGAGCTAGATGGATACAGAAAGAATCGTAAAGTTCGGATTAAAAATTCAGCGCTTAATTGACCACAAGGATTTATCCTATGATGAGAGTTATGCCATGTTCAAGGAGATTCTCTTAAATCAACAGCCTGACTTGCAGCAGGGCGCTTTCCTTGCAGCGCTGGTTGAAAAGGGGGAAACTCCTGAAGAAATTGCCGGAGCTTGGAAGGTCATCTACGAGATAGATACTGTAAAGATAAAACCTGATATAAAAGAACCTGTTGTAGAGAATTGTGGAACAGGAATGGATCAGATGCAAACGTTTAACATTAGTACTGCTGCAGCAATAGTTGCAGCCGCGAATGGTATATACATGGCTAAACATGGCGCAAGGGCTATTACATCAAGATGCGGCGCTGTGGATATTCTTGAAGCATTAGGAGTAGATGTGGATGGGGAAGTAGAACTTGTGAAAAAGAGCATTGAAAATGCCGGTATAGGAATCTTTAACGGCATGAGTTCCAAAGTTCATCCTCAGGCATTAGGCAGGATTTTATCTCAAATTCGCTTTGGTACTACATTAAATATAGCAGGCTCTTTAGCTAATCCATGTTTGCCTAAATATGCAGTACGCGGAGTATATAAAAAGGATATGGTATCTATTGTTGCAGGAGTAATGAAGGAAATTGGATATAAAAAGGCTATTGTAGTTCACGGACTAAATGAAGATAAGACCAGAGGCATAGATGAAGTTTCCTCTTTCGGTGAAACAATAATTGCTGAATTGAAAGAGGACGGTGAAATTTCTAATTATACAATTATGCCTGAGGACATGGGGATTAAACGAGCTAGATATAAGGATATCCTTGAAGTAGGGGCACAGCGCGCTGTGCCCCTACGAAGTTTTTTAAAGATATTAACAGGTAAAGATAGAGGGCCAAAGCATGATATTGTTTGTCTTAACACAGCTCCTATTCTCTATATGATGAATAAGGTCGCAGATTTTGAGGAAGGAGTTAAAAAGGCTGGAGAGATTATTAAATCTGGCCAGGCAATAGAGAAATTGAGGCAATGGGTAAGGGAACAGAACAGGAATCCTGAACGTGGATTAAGCAAATTGGATAACTTATTGGCGCAAATCCACAGATAGCCGCCAGCTAAAGCAGGCGGTTGAGGGGGAGAAGAAACAGACGACAGCGGAGAGAACAACAGACTGCTTCAGCT
>JAGMBN010000103.1 GCA_023129655.1 bacterium
GCCACTCCTTCTGCGCTTATATTCTGAATAATCACATCTACGTTTATATTTTCGTCCGCTATCTTACTGAAAACCGTTCCCGCAATTCCAGGCTTATCAGGAATACCAATAATTGATATCTTTGCCTCATCCTCGTTTAATATAACACTTCTAACCAATGCTTCTTCCATTTTTCCCCTTTCTTTTGATATAACCTTTGTGCCGGGTTTGTTAATAAAACTGGACCGTATATGAAGCGGTACCTTAAACCGCTGAGCTATCTGCATTGAACGCGGAGCCATTACCTTTGCCCCAAGGCTTGCCATTTCCAGCATTTCTTCATAAGTAATGTTTTTAATCTTTTTTGCCTCTGGGATCACCCTTGGGTCTGATGTAAGTACCCCTTCAACATCAGTATATACTTCACACTCATCTGCGCCCAGAGCCGCAGCAATTGCAATAGCGCTCGTATCTGAAGCTCCGCGCCCCAAAGTTGTTACATCTTTGTCAATACTCACTCCCTGAAATCCGGCAATAACTACAATCCTTCCTTTTTTAAGTTCTTCTCTTACTCTATTCGCTCCAATCCTCAGGATCCTGGCTTTTGTATGAGATGTATCGGTAATTATCTCTACCTGAGATCCTGTAAAGGATATTGCATCATATCCTAAAGATTGTATAGCCATTGTAAGTAATGCTATTGATATCCGCTCTCCTGTAGAAAGAAGCATATCCATCTCACGTGTTGATGGAGAATCTGTTACTTCTGCTGCCATTTTTATCAATTTGTCAGTTGTTTTCCCCATAGCAGAAACTACTACTACTACATTGTCATACTTATTTCTTGCTTTAACAATTAGTTTCGCTACATGCTTAATTCTCTCTGAATCTGCTACTGATGATCCACCATACTTCTGTACAATAAGGCTCATAAACTCACATTCCTATAATTTTTAGTATTTTATCTATTTCAGCCTCTACTACAACAGGTTTCTCAACACTCCTTATTGCGCGATCCGGGTCCTTCAAACCATGACCGGTAAGAACACAAACTGTTATATTTTCTGAATTATTACTCGCGTTCTGCTGCTTTTTGAAATAACCATCCTTTGCCAATTTAATTATCCCTGCCACACTTGCTGCTGATGCCGGTTCAACAAAAACGCCATCATCCTTTGCCAGTAATTTATAAGCCTGTAAAATCTCATCATCTGTAACTGCGTGTATTAATCCTGATGATTCATCCCTTGCTTTTTCTGCCTTTTTCCAGCTTGCCGGATTACCAATTCTTATTGCAGTTGCAATGGTCTCTGGATTATGCACGATCTCTCCCTTTACAATAGGCGCTGCTCCTGCTGCCTGAAAGCCCAACATTTTAGGAAGATTGCCGACTTTACCCGCTTCTTTATATTCCTTATATCCCATCCAGTATGCTGTAATGTTACCTGCGTTTCCAACCGGAATTGCATGAAAATTAGGTGCTTTCCCTTCTAGCTGATCACAAATCTCAAAAGCGCCTGTCTTCTGTCCTTCAATTCTATATGGATTTATGGAATTTACCAAAGTGATAGGATAATTATCTGTTATCTCTCTGACTAATTTGAGAGCATCGTCAAAGTTACCCTTAACAGCAATAACCTTTGCGCCATGTATAAGAGCTTGAGAAAGCTTACCCATTGCAATCGCTCCTTCGGGAATCAGCACAATGCAGTTCAGCCCGGCTCTGGCAGAATATGCTGCGGCAGATGCTGAAGTATTTCCTGTTGATGCGCACATTACTGCTTCTGCGCCATTCTCCAACGCCTTTGAAATTGCCATTGTCATTCCGCGGTCCTTAAAAGAACCTGTTGGATTTGCGCCTTCAAATTTCAGAAACACTCTTGTTCCTGTTATATTTGAAAGCCTCTCGGAAAAGATCAAAGGTGTATTGCCTTCATTTAACGTTACTACCGGAGTAGCATCGGACACAGGAAGATATTTTCTGTACTGATTTATAAGTCCATTCCACATAATCTAGCACGCCTCTTTGATATTAAATCTTTGACTTATTGCTAAAACCAGTTTTGCTGATAGATAACCGATCATACTGCCTGCAATTATATCAAACGGATAATGCACTCCTATATAGACTCTGGAGAAGGCAGCCAGTCCAGCTAATAAATAGAATAACAGCCATTTTTTATAATAAGTAGATAACACTGCAGCTATTGAAAAAGCGGTCTGGGAGTGTCCTGACGGAAACGAGTTCATCCCACACAGTTCCCGTCCACATACATTTATCTTTATAGCATTGAGCAATGGCTCAGCCAATGGCCTGGGCCTCTGAATAAGTTCCTTTAGAATATGAACGATTATCCCTCCAAAAAGAATAGCAATTATTGATACGACGATTACTTTTAAAGCATTTTTTTTGTCAAAGACTAATAGGGCTGCTACTACAAGCGAGATTAGAAAAAGCCCGTTTCCCAGCTGTGTCAATGCAAACATTACGAATCCCATACACGAATTCCAGAGATGCTGATTGATAAACAGAAAAATTGAGTGGTCTATTGATACGATATAATCAAGCATCAATCTTCAACTCGTATGATCACGCTTTTTCTCTTAATAATATCCAATTTATCAATCTCTCTTATTGCCGTGTAAATATCCTTTTCCTTTGCCTCATGAGTCATCATGATGATTGGAACAGCGCCTCTTTGTTTTCTATCTTTCTGGATCACTGAAGTTATACTGATCTTACATCTGCCCAATATGCCTGAAATTTTCGCAAGAACACCCGGTTTATCTACTGCTGAGAATCTAATGTAATACCTTAATCTATTCTCTGCTGTTTCTTTAATATCTAAACAGCTAGTAAAAGAATAATCATCAATTACACTGCTCTCTGTCCACGTCTTTCCAGAAATATCAATAATGTCTGAGTAAACCGCATTAGCCGTTGGCATCTGTCCTGCTCCCAATCCATAGAACATCATTTTACCAATACTATTACCGCACAAATATATCGCATTATACACATCAGACACAGAAGAAAGTGAATGCTCCTTGGAAATCAGTGCCGGATGCACACGAACATCCAACCTGTTTCCATCTCTATTTGCTATGGCTAAAGGTTTAATTACATATCCTAATTCCTCAGCATACTGAATATCCTCTAAAGTTATATGTTTAATTCCTTCTACATAAATATGATCCATATCAATCCTTGTTCTATAAATGATAGAGCTGAGAATCGCTATTTTATGAGCGGAATCAATTCCATCTATATCAAGAGAAGCATCAGCTTCCGCATACCCGGAACCTTGAGCCTCTTTTAAGGCAGATGCAAAAGTTTGTTTCTCTAGAGACATTTTGCTAAGTATGAAATTAGATGTTCCATTAATTATTCCCAAAACAGATGTTATATCTGATGAACGAAAACTATCTCTGAGAGCTTTTATAATAGGAATGCCTCCGCCGACACTTGCTTCAAAATTTATATACACATTATTATCTTTTGCCGCCTGAAATATCTCATCGCCGTGAGTTGCAAGAAGAGCTTTATTAGCTGTTACAACATGCTTTTTGTTCTTCAACGCATCAAGTATAAACTTCTTTGCAGGCTGTATGCCTCCCATTAACTCTACAATTATATCAATTGAGGGATCATTCAACACTCTATTTGCGTCAGTAGTGAGTAAAGATTTATTGACCTCCACAGATCTAGGCGTTGCGATATCTAAATCCGCTACATATTTTAACTCTACCTGTTTCTCCTGCTGAATTATTTTTATAAGACCAGCGCCTATTGTCCCAAACCCTATAAGACCAATTCCAACCTTTTTCATTTTATTTACCTCAATTTTTCAATGCGGATTCCATTCTGTTCATACCTTCTTTTATGTTCTCCATTGATGTAGCGTATGACATCCTGACGTGATGTGGAGAGCCGAAGGCAGATCCGGGAATAACACCAACTTTGGCAACGTCCAGAAGAAAATTGCATAAATCTATGTCTGTACTTATTCTGTTGCCGTTATATTCTTTTCCATAATATGCAGATATATTCGGAAATACGTAAAAAGCGCCTTTTGGCTTCTGGCATGAGACATTGTCCATATCATTTAATCTTTCTACAATATAATCACGCCTTTTTCCGAACTCATTCACCATTTTAGCAACATCATTTGTTTTCTCCTGTATAGCGGTCAAAGCAGCTTTCTGAGAAATGGATGTTGGATTGGATGTGCTCTGGCTCTGAAGCTTGCCTGCTGCTTTTATTATGTCTGCATCTCCAGCTGCATAGCCGATTCTCCAGCCTGTCATGGAATAGGTTTTTGAAACTCCGTTTACTACTATAGTGCGTTCTTTAA
>JAGMBN010000104.1 GCA_023129655.1 bacterium
AACCCATCCCCTCGCCCCTTCCCTTGACAGGGAAGGGGGACTTTTTCCCTCTCTGTCAAGAGAGGGTCAGGGTGAGTTACGGCGATCTTTATCTTACTTATATGTCTTGGATCTGCCTCAGCAATTACTATCTTGAGATTTTTATAGTTTACTATTTCACCTGTTTTGGGAACTCTACCTAATATATTTACAATGAATCCTGCTATAGAATCATAGTCATCTCCTTGAGGAATCTGTATGTCAAGCTCTTCATTAACTGCGTCTATATTTGTTCTGCCGTCTATTAGAGTCACACCATTGCCAAGAGCTTGGAATTGGTCCTCTTCGTGATCATATTCGTCCTCTATTTCCCCAAGAATTTCCTCTATCACATCCTCAATAGTAACAAGCCCCGCCGTGCCGCCGTATTCATCTACAACTATTGCCATATGATTCCTTTTCTTTTTAAATTGCGCAAATAGATCCTTTGCTCTCTTGGTTTCAGGCACAAAATACGGAGTACGAATTAGGTCTTTCAATGCAATGTTCTCTCCCTGTTTATAAGCTTCCCAACGACTAACCAGATCCTTAACATATAAAATTCCTATTATATTATCAATGTTTTCTTCATAGATCGGTATTCTGGAATGATGCGTCTCCACAATAGTCTTTATTACTTCAGAAATATTCTCATTGGCATCTATTGATTGTATGTCAGTCCTTGGAACCATTACTTCTCTTACTACCGTATCACCGAATTCAAAGATACTGTTTATCATCTCCTTCTCTTCTTCTTCAATTGCACCCTCTTTCTCTCCAACACTTATAAGGCTTTTAAGCTCCTCACCTGTTAAAATACTAGGTTCTTGCTCAATTCGTCCCCCAAACATTCTTATAATAATTTTTGTTATAAACAGTAAGGTTTTTACAGCAGGCATAAGGATCTTTGTAAGAATTCTCACAGGAGTTATAGCAAATAATGCAAGGGCTTCATAATTACTTTTGGCAAAATTTTTTGGTGTAATTTCTCCAAAAACTAATATCAGAAGTGTCATTATACCTACTGATATACCAACACCTACACTATTAACTATACCATGTTTTGCTGCAATAGCAATTGCTATAGAAGTTGCTATTGCCGATGCGGCTATATTGACAAAATTGTTGCAAATAGCAATAACAGTTAAAACCTTGTGAGGATTTTCCTGCCAGAATAACAACTTCTTTGTTCTTGGATTTTTATCTACAAGATTCTTTATACGAAACTTGTTCAGTTCCATAAACGCTATCTCTGTGCCGGAAAAAAATGCTGATAGAAAAAGCAGAAAAATAAGGCATATGCCCTGATATATAGATTGTATGTCCAATTAACTCCTTTATAGGACACAAAATATTGTGCCCCTACAAATTTATATTCTAACTGATAACATTTGAAATATCAATAAAGTTACAGTTGTGCCAAATATAGCTCCCATAATTACCTCCCACCATGTATGAATATGTCTTTTTACTCTACTGCGCGCTATCATAGCAGCCAGCAGAAAGGCAAGCGCGGCAATGATTGGTTTATTTTGAGATGTCAGAAGAGTTGTGGTTGCAGCTATTGCAAACGCCAGGGCGCTATGTCCGCTTGGCATTCCGCCATGCAGAACAGTACCCCTCTTTGTAAATATTTTTGTAATGAGTGTAGCCATCAGAACTCCGATTAAAACAATAAATACAATGTGATAAGTTGAACCTTTTGCTTTGTCTATAACTGACTTAGCAGGCGACTGCAGGGAATAAACGAGGAGAAGATAGCCTACAAGAACAGCATTCACAGAACATATAAAAACCACTCCGGCAACAATATTTTTAACAACGCGCGCTGCAGGATGATACGTTTTTGTGATCATATCTATGAGTAATTCAATAGCAGTATTAAGCATCTCTGCAACCAGAACCAATGTTACAGTACAACACAGGATGATAAATTCAACTCTTGTGAGCTTAAGAAACAGACTGATTATAAAAACAGTAGCAGCTATAAGAAAATGAATCCTCATATTTTTTTGTGTTTTCAGAGTATATACAAATCCATCAATAGCGCTGTTAAAACTGTCTAATAAGCTTCTTCTCTGCTTCATACAAGTTCCCTTACAAGCTGTTCCTGACGAGTTGTCATTTTTCTTGCGTCACGTGTAGAGGTATCTGTATAGGAAAGCAGATGTAATGTTCCATGGACTGATAGACGTATCATTTCCTCATCAAAGAGAATATTTATGTTTTTTGCCTGTATTTTAGCTGATTCTGCAGATATTACGATCTCTCCAAGTATGCTCTTACATACTTGCGGAAACTCATCATCTTCCATTGGAAACGCCAGAATATCAGTAACAGAACATTTTTTTCTGTATGTTGTATTCAACTGTTTTATCTTAGAATCCGCTACAATGGCAACACTGACGTGAGTGTCTTGAGGACACCTTTCACTTTTTAAGGTGTGTAAAATAGCTTTTCTAATCAGACTGTTATTTATTTTTATCTTTTTTTGAAGGTTGTTTATCTCTACTTCCATTGCTTCCATTTGTGTCAGGGTATTCAATCCTTGAATGAAACATGCTTATTAAAATATGCGTAAAGCTTTTGGCAATCTTACTCAGATCTTTTAAAGTCAAAGTGCTCTCATCCAGTTGATGGTCACTAAATTTGTTGTTTATAATTTTTTCAACCATAGTCTTAATTCTGGTTGAAGTTGGCTCCTGCAATGTTCTGGAGGCAGCTTCTACAGAGTCTGCAAGCATTACAACTGCAGCTTCCTTTGTCTGTGGTTTTGGCCCTGGATAGCGAAAATCTTCTTCCTTTACAGAATTATGATTGTCGTTTTCCAATGCGCGCTGAAAGAAAAAAGAGGTCAGGGTCGTACCATGATGCTGCTCAATAATGTCAATTATAAGTTTAGGAAGTTTCGCTTCTTTTGCGGCTTTAACACCGTCTTTTACATGAGAGATTAATACGAGGTTGCTCATAATTGGAGTTATTTTATTATGTATATTTTTGTTCTGAATTTGGTTTTCAATAAAGTATGAAGCCTTCTTGATCTTCCCTATGTCGTGGTAGTAAGACGCTACTTTAGCAAGTAAAGAGTTTGCCTTTATACTGTCACCGGCAGCTTCCGCAAGAGTTCCAACAGCAAGACAGCTTTGATATGTGCCGGGCGCTTCTTTGGAGAGCTGTTTAAGTACAGGCTGATTAAGGTCAAGTAATTCAAGCAGTTTTGCGTCAGTTGGGATATTAAATGAGTGCTCCAGTATTGGCAGAATCCCTGCAGCAATGAATGATGAGACAATGCCATTAGCAAAGCCCCATTTAATATGATCAAACATCATGCCAAGAATTATTCCCTTATGTAGATCTATGCTTATTATTGTTGCTACATTTACTAAGCCAACTATAAAACCAATTTTTATTATATCAATTCGCCGCTTGGTCTGAGTGCTGCAAAGTATGGCAGTTATTCCACCAACCATTGCAACAAAGAAATAATCAAGTTTGTATCCAGTAGCTATTCCAACAAAGATGCTGAGTATTAGGTTCACAATAAAGGCTGTTTCAATATTAAGCAGTATGGCTACTACAATTGCTACTGCAGCTGTTGGAATGAGATAAGGAGATATAGAAAAGCTTAAAATAGTCTTGCTTATGGATACAAAACCAATAGTAACTAAACTGATAATTGCAAGAGAGCTGATACTGGAGAATAAATGTCCGAGAAATCGGTTGATGTATACGTCCATAATGAATATTATCACAAGAAAAAATATACTTATTCCTGTAATCTGTTTAAACAATTCAGTCCGGGAAAGATCTGTTGGAGATAAAATATTTGTAATGGTCGGAAGCAGAGGACAGACAAGAGAAAGATATATAACTATTCCAAGCAGCCAGCGATATATTATTTTCTTCTTGTCCTTCAGTATATTGCTGATCGCTTTTTTCATGTTTTTTACCCTCTAACTCATCCCCTGCCCCTTCTCTTCAAAGAGCAGGGGGAGCATTTTCCCTCTCTTCCCAAGAGAGGGTCAGGGTGAGTTAATTTAATGTGCAGTTCCTTCAATTGATTTTCAGCCACTTCTGACGGAGAGCCGTCCATGAGAGAAACAGCCTTTTGAGTTTTAGGAAATGCAATCACGTCTCTAAGTGACTTACTTCCTGTCATAAGCATTACAAATCTGTCCAGTCCGGGAGCAATACCTCCATGTGGAGGAACTCCATAATCAAACGCTTCAAGTAAGTGACCAAATCTTTTTTCTGCCTCTCCCCTATCAATTCCCAAAAGCTTAAAAACTTTTTCCTGTATCTCTCT
>JAGMBN010000105.1 GCA_023129655.1 bacterium
CACACTGTGATAATTAAAGACAATGAGTTTACGCTTCATCTTATTCCTTCAGGGATATTGCATAAAGATAAAAAGTGCATAATAGGTAATGGAGTTGTTATTAATCCAAAAGCATTATTAGAAGAGATTTCCGAATTAGAAAATAAAGGGATTAGTGTAAATGAAAGTAATCTGTATATAAGCAAATCAGCTCATGTGACAATGCCCTATCATATAGTTTCAGAAACATTAAAGGAGGAGAGGGATAGAGGCAGGATCGGAACAACTCTTAGAGGGATTGGCCCAACATATGTGGACAAAGCTGCAAGAATGGGAATAAGGATGTGCGACCTTATTGAGCCGGACAGCTTCAGAAGAAAGTTAGAGGAGAATTTGGAGCAGATTAATGTACTGTTTGAGAAAATATACGGAGTAAAGGGTTTTCAGGTAAATAAAATATTTGATGAATATTCCGTGTATGTAGAAAAATTAGTCCCATTTATTAAGGATACTGTTTTTATGTTGAATAAAGCGATAGATGAAGGTGTTAGCGTATTGTTTGAGGGAGCGCAGGGCACTCTCCTTGATGTTGATCACGGCACGTATCCCTATGTAACCTCTTCAAATTCTACTGCTGGGGGAATCTGTACAGGTCTTGGCATTGGACCAACAAAGATAGATAGTATTATAGGAGTAGTGAAAGCTTATACAACAAGAGTTGGAGAAGGGCCGTTTCCAACAGAGCTCAAAGGGGATTTAGGTGACAAATTGAGAAATGCAGGTCCAATAGGTGAATATGGTAGAAGCACAGGCAGACCACGCAGATGCGGTTGGTTTGACGGGGTTATTACCAGATATTCAGCGATGTTAAACGGGCTAAGTCGTGTAGCAGTTACACGGCTTGATATACTTGATGATATTGATGAGATAAATGTTTGTATTGCGTATGAATACAACAATCAGAGGTTAGAAGAGTTTCCATATCGTTCTGATATACTTCAGCAATGCAAGCCGATTTATGAAAAACTGCCGGGCTGGATGGAAAGCACGGTTGATATAAGAGAATATAGTAAGCTGCCTGAAAATGCGCAGAAATATTTAAACAAGTTGTCAGAATTAATGAATGTGCCAATATCTATAGTCTCTGTTGGACCGCAAAGAAAGCAGACGATTTTTATTGAGAAAAATTTATAAATTAGTATAATCAACATTTTCGGGTCGCTAGCTCATCTGGTTAGAGCACCGGCCTTTTAAGCCGGGTGTGGAGAGTTCGAGTCTCTCGCGACCTACCAGTTTCTAATTTAGTGGGAGTTCCCCGTCCGTAAGGGCGTGGAGTTTCATGTAAAAACCAGTAGCGGTATGAGACTAAATTAAGTTCCTACTCTGTGCAATATTCAGTACTTTTTTGTGTGAAAACAGCGCCATGGCCAAAATTTGGCTTTCTCTAGCATTACCCCTAGTTATTTACGGGAATGTTCGGAAATGATTTGTGCTGAAGATTCTTGATATTTTCGTTTTGAATTCAACCATTTTAGGGAATGATTTTTCTGTATTTACCGAAAATTGCTCTGTAACACACTCTTATTTATAGACTTACGCTTAAGCCCCAATTTTTAATCTGCTTAGTACCCTTTCCTGGGGTGTTATAACAATGACGTAATCGTGATCTGTATTTTCTTCTGAAAATTTCCACTCGCATCGGAATTTCTCATCAAGTAGAAGCGATTTTGTATCCAGATCATAGACACGAACACGTTTTGGCTTGTCAGGAAAATGAACAAGTTTTATTTGTAGATCTCCCTGCTTCCGGTTGCCGCGCATCCAGTGGTGCCTGTCTCGACTGTGTAGATCTCCTCTGGGAGCTTCTATATACTGAGTAGTATTGCGTAAATAAATTATTGCCTGATCCAGATTTTCGGAAAGAAGGCTGCTTGCAAGATATCCCTTACCTGAAAGATGAATGACATGGGCATTGTGAACAGACTGTGGCATTCTCATAAGATTATTTTCAAAAATGGATCTATCAACCCTTTCTTTTATATCCAGAACGAGAAATGGCGGCTTGTTGCGGTCCTTATGCCAGTAAACATCAGTGCCTCCAGGCAGAGGATCTTGTTCCCAAACATACCCGTAATCCAACCCGCATGCAGAAAATGCCTCTTCATAGTAATTCATGTTTAATAAATCTTGACCCTGAACCGTGTGACCTTGAACAACAACCGGATTCTGGAGTGTACGAACCCGCAGAATAACAGGGGGTATCCGCGGAACGAATCTATCCCAGTCAATAAGATGGGAAATTTGAGTGGGCATTAGGTGTTCATCAGCAGTGAATACCTCATTCCAGTTATATACCATAAATACTCGGTGGATGATGGATATCCATAGGAAATCACGAACCAAGAGTTTTGCTTCATCGCTCCATGGGTGAATTGTGTCAAATTTCGGGTCCCACGAGGGAGGAAAGAATGGGTTAGAGACGAAACAATCCCCCTCACCATAGATTCCATCCGGATCCAGACTAAAAAATTTATAAAGAACTGCCATTCCTACATCAGTCTTATTTTCGCCGACTGAATCAACAGGCATACAACGGTGGTGTCGTGCCTTAAAAGGCATTGCTGTCAATTCAGGATCAAAATGGGGAGTCCTGAATCTGGTATAAAAGTGCATGGCGCGATCAGTACATAAGAGATGATTTGAGTCAAGAGTACGAATAAAATCGTTCAGGGGATTGGCAAGTCTGGCTCCCATTTCTCCATCTCCCTCACCAGAGGTGGAGAGCATCATAATGGCGGTTTCGTCACGGAAAAGCATTAGGAAGTGATGAAAGTATTGTTCATGGATTTTACGAATTTTTGGTCGGCACCACTGATCAAATACGATCTTACGGAATTCGCCTTGTAAACCATGACAATCTGTAATAAGCGACTGCATATCTTTTAGGAACCCAGCTTCAGCATACTGTGTTAGGTTAGGAAGTGCGATGATATGCTCTGTAGACTTTCCATGAATTCCTGCGAGTCGGCATAATGTATCATGGTGAATATCAACCTTCGCATATATACCGTGTAATCGGCTAAAATTTAAGATATGGGAAAGCAGTTCTGCCCCATAAGGAGAAATCTTCCCACCAACATTGAGTATATCCGGCGTCCAGTTAGAAATAACCCAGCAGCGATAACCACTACCTGCTCTGTGTTCTAACCAACGGTCAAGTTCTGCTGTAGTTAGAGAAGTAAGAAGCACACCATCTAATTTCCCGTCACTATTTTTGGATTTAGTTTTATACTCCTCAGTATCGAAAACAAGGGTTTCTTTCTCCGTCCCCACATGAAAGGCTGGTATCAGGTCACACAGGCTTGTGCTGCCGGAAAGAAAACCAAGATGTTTTCCCGCCCGTATATAACCTGCATGATGACACTGCTTGTCAAAAACATGTTCAACAAAAGAGCCATTTGTTACAGATAACGTAGTTGTTGTTGAAAACAAGCCAACAGGTTTCGGTAAATCCGCATTTATATGGATCTGATATGTCCCAACAGCAAGATTACTAACTATTGCTTGAAAGATACCTGTTTTTTTGACCGGCTTCATAGGATAAGTTTTTTTGTTACAGGTCAAAGTCACAGAAATTTGCTTTGAGGAGATAATCTGGCCAGAGTCATCTATTGCAATGGCGTGTATAGGGATACCCTCTGGTTTTCTTGTAATTGCCACTGTTTGGGGAAGTTGGGGGACAACAACTGATTTTGTCTTTGCATATGCCTGAAAGAGGATCTTATTCTGATTGCCTTTACTGATTGTGATACTAATTCGTACTCGCATATAACGGCTCTGGTATCCTTTAGAACGGAGTATCTTTGATAGAGGAATATTTAGTTTTTGATTAGACTTTTGCGGTTTACTCCTGAATAAGGTTCTTACCGGCGAACCTGACGGCGGTGAATAGTCAAACTCACGTTCAAAATAAACTTTTACTTCCCATGAGCGATCTCCTGAGTTAACTTCAAAACTTAGCTCCGGGTGCTGGTCAATAAGAAATTCATAGTTTGGAACTATTAAAGTAGCTGTGTCTTTGGACTTAATCTGAATAGAGGAATGTGTATCTGAAACAGCCTTATACTCTACATCATCAGGTTCTATCCACCAGTTAAAGGAACTTTTCTTTCC
>JAGMBN010000106.1 GCA_023129655.1 bacterium
TCCATATACCTGTTTCAATATCAAACGGTTTTGCGCTATGAAATCCTGTGGGATTCTCTTCTGCAAATTTGTATCCTTCCCCTTTCTTTGTTAATACATGTACCAATACAGGACCTTTAAAAAATTTTATATTATCAAGTGTTTCTATAAGCAATGGGATATTGTGGCCATCAATTGGGCCAATATAACGAAAACCTAATTCATCAAATAATATTCCTGGGGTAAGGAGCATCTTAAGGCTTTTTTCTAATTTCTTTGCGCTGTCAACCAACCGGCTGCCAAATCTTGGAACTCTTTTTAGAACTAGTTCCAGATCTCCCCTGACCCTATTGTATATTGGATTAGTTGTAATTCTATTCAGATACTGAGACCATGCTCCAACATTCTGAGATATGCTCATCTCATTGCTATTCAAGATTACAATTATATCTTTTTTAATATGTCCTGCATGGTTTAGAGCTTCAAATGCCATACCCCCGGTAAGCGCTCCGTCTCCAACTACAGCTATGAGCTTATTTTTGTTGCTTGTTAATTTTTGCGCGCATGCCATACCAAGAGTAGCTGAGATTGAGGTGCTTCCATGTCCTGTGCCAAAAGCGTCATACTCGCTCTCTTCTATTTTTGTAAATCCGCTCATTCCTCCAAATTGTCTGAGTGTATGAAACCGGTTTCTTCTTCCTGTAAGAATTTTATGTGTATATGCCTGATGCCCAACATCCCAGACTATCTTATCATCAGGACAATTAAAGACATAGTGCAGAGCTATCGTGAGTTCAACAACCCCAAGGTTTGAAGCAAGATGCCCGCCGGTTTGAGAGACAGTCTTTATTATCAATTCTCTTATTTCAGATGCAAGAAGAGAGAATCTCTTTATATCCAGTTTTTTTAGATCTTTTGGACTTTTTATTGTCTCAAGATACATATTCACCTTTTAAGTAATCTTATCCAAAACCAATTGCTAAGTCAACTACGACAATGATACTTTATTCCTTTACTCTTAGAAACAATATATCCGCCGATCAAGAGTACAGCACCTGAGATTAACTGGCCTACTGTAAGAATCTCACCAAAAATAAAGTAGGAGAAAATCGCTGTTAGAAGTGGGGACATCAGGAGTATGCTTGAAGCTAAAGCAATACCAGTTACCCGAATTGCAAAGTAATATATTGAATGCGCAAGTCCAATACAAAATAGCCCTGAAATAAATAGTATGAGCAATACCTTCGGCGGCAAGTAGATGATTGCCAGAGGATTTTCCTTTATTAACGCTATAAGAAAAAAAGCGCATGCGCTTATTGCAAATACATAAGGCGTAAAAGCCACTGTGTTATAATTTCTTAAGGTCTTCTGAACGTATACATTATAAAATGTCCAGAACAGGTTTGCCAATATAATAAAAATAATTCCCCATTTCATCTGTAGAGATGTTACTCCTTCTTTTAAAAGAGTTACTCCTATAATCCCTGAAAGACACAGAAGTGTGCCCAAAATGTATTTTGCGCTTTTGATGCTCTCTCTTTCCTCAGGAAAAAATGCAAAAGATATGACTACGGTAAAAACAATGCTAATTTTCCCAATCAGAGTAGCAGTTGCAGGAAGAATTCGATATAAACTCAATGTCCAGAAGGTTTGCATAATAACGATAAAAAAAGATGCAGCCAATAATTTTGGCCAGATTTTTAAACATTGCTTAAGTTCTTTGCGGAAAAATATAGAGGCAATTATACAAATAGAGAGGCTTCCTGATAGATACCTAAAAGCATTTTGTGTCTGGACATCTAAATATTGAGATAAATAGCGAACAAAAATTGGACCAATTCCAAACATGCAAGCTGTAACCGCAACTAAAGCAATCCCCCATCCTTTACTTAAGCTCATCTAATCGCCTCTTCTATTCTTTAAATTACTATTTCAATCGCTTGATATGGACAGGTGGGAATGCAAAGTTCACATGCTATACACTTTTGCTTATCAAATGATACTTTCATTGTATCTCTGTCTAATGATATAGCATCTGTCGGGCAGTGCGGTATACAGGCAGTACAATGAACACACTTATTTTCGTGCCATTTAATATCGCGCGTAAGAGACTGAATATCTATATTTAACTCTGCCAAATAATTCATGCCAGCTTCAAGTTCTTTCTTCTTGCCGCTTATTTCTACTACTAATCTTCCCTGCTCTTGTGGAGTAACTCTGGCTCTGAGTATGTTTATCATTAAATTGTAATCCTTGACAAGATAATATACTACTGGCTGGCTGACTATTTCGTGCGGAAAAGTTAAAACAACTCTTTTCTTGGTCATAGCTTATTATTCTCCTAACTTACCCTTTAAATATTTAACTGGTTTTGCCAGTTCAAATTTTTTCTTTTTAATCCTATCTTTGAGTATTTCTGCTATTTCCCTTGCCTTCTTATAGCTTGACAATGCGCCTGTAGGGACTTGTTTTCCCTCTATCTCTATATATCCATCTCTTAACTGCTTATAGTTAACCTCTCCATAGCTTTTGTTGACTCCATTAGGATAGTCTTTGCTATAATCCACAATTTGAGTGTAAATATCCTCATCCTTTACAGCTGTATATTTAACTATATCCTCGCTTAAAATAGGAATTGGAATGCCTATTCCGACAGTTAAACTTGCGCCATACCCTGTAATACTTGTGCCTTTCAGCCATTCAGGAGACATCCCTTTTAAATCTCCGACTACAGCGAGAGTTCCTGCAGGAGCTCTTACCACACCATTAGCGCCTCTTTTAACACGTGGATTATGCTGCGTACCCTCCCAATAAACGTATCCTTCTCCTCCTCCAAGGAATATTTTTGTTCCTATGCCAATGGTCTTATAAAAAGGGTCGTTCAGCAAAGGGCTCAACTGTCCAGTACTGCAGTAATTCGCATTCCCAATCTTCGGCCTTAGGATTCCCATATAGGTGTATATGGTTCTGTCAGAATATTTATTTATTGCAACATTGTAATTTTGATATGCATTTCTTGGGTTTGTTAGGATAGCCTGGTTTACACTTTTTATGTCTATTACAGTCTCAAGCTCTTTCTTCGGATAACAATCCGTTCCATAAGATATTGCTTTAAGTTTTATATGCCTGCCTGCAACTAAATCCTCTATTACATGTCCGCCCCCATATTTAAAGCTTCCAGGAAACACCTTATTTAATAAATCTTCATCAGGAAGCTCTGTTGCCCCGAGATAAACATCAGTAGCAGCAAGACCAGCGTATGCATTAATGCCATTCAACCATACTTTCTGGGCTCTTATCTTTGGTTTTGAATGGCCAAAATTAATAAAGGCTCCTGAGGAACACATTGGAGCAAATGTGCCTGTTGTTACAACGTCTACTTCTTTTGCAGCTTTTTTTATGCCTTTTTCCTCAACTATATCAATAATCTCCTCAGCAGTTACAACCACTGCTTCTCCATTCCTTATCCTTTGATTTATTTCTTCATAGGTCTTCACTTTAATCCTCCAATTAGCTATCAGCTAATAGCTAATTGTAAGTTATAACTTCTGGAGCGATTCTATCAAATGCAATTAAAAAAAACCAGATAAAATGCTTGATATGCTTTTGTAAATCTACCTAGTCAAAGATTAAAAACCCGAATAGATCTGATCTATGATGATTGCCATATGTCAGCACCTACTGAGCTGACTCTGATGTTGTGCCTGCTAAAAACCTCAGGGTTCTCATCGCCTGTCATACTGAGTAAAGCATCTATTGATTTTTTCTCCCTTAAATCTCCAAGAGCCATAACAATACAAGTCCTGATTTCCGATTCAGGTTCCTTCAGATTTTTAATGTTTCTTTCAGTCCTGTTCCCACATCCGGAAGACAATAAAATTGCAGAGACCATTAATGCTAAAATTAATTTCTTATACATATTTTCTCCTCTTCTTTCACAATATCTCTGATTGAAATAAGAGGGAATCTATCAGGCAATTTTTATTTTCTTTCTGGTTATAACAATAGGCGGGGTCTTTTTATTGACCACATCTCCTGAGATGATACACTCCTCAACGTCTTCTCTTGAAGGAATATCATACATAAT
>JAGMBN010000107.1 GCA_023129655.1 bacterium
AGCGCAGAGTTCAGTTCTCCTGTAAAGTCAGCATAACCGGGGGTATCAATAACATTTATTTTGATATCATTATATTCACATGCGCAGACCTTTGAAGTTATTGTTGTCGTTCTTTGCGTCTCTTCCGGAGTATAATCAAAATTGCTTGATCCCTCGTCTACCTTACCCAGTCTGTTTGAACCTCCTGAATTGTATAGAATTGCTTCTGCAAGAGAAGTCTTGCCGGATCTTGCCTGCCCCACCAAAACAACATTTCTTATATTTTCACTGGTACATTCCTTCATAAATCCTCCCTTTTGCTAGTGTAAATATGTCCTTCAAACTATAGCACAGCAGCATTTATGCTTTCAAGAAATAAATTCCTGCTTGCGAATTATGGTATCGTATGATACTAATTTAAATAATGTTACAAAATCAATATGACATTGTCATTGTTGGCGCAGGTCCGGCAGGTTTGATTGCAGCTATTGAGAGCTGTAAATCTTCTAAGAAGATATTAATTCTTGAAAAAATGCATACGCCTGCGCTGAAACTAAAAATTTCAGGAAAGGGACGATGCAACATTACCAACGATGCTGGATTAGGGGATTTTATTTCGCATTTTGGCAAGAACGGAAGGTTCCTGAAGTTTGCTTTCGCAAATTTTTTTAATACAGACCTTATTAAATACTTTGAAAAACTGGGTGTTCAGTTTAAGCTTGAACGAGGAGGGCGTTACTTTCAAGAAAATGATGATGCAGGGGATATTGCAAAAGCTTTGCTTAACAAAGTAAAATCGCTGAATATTCCCATTTCTACTAATTCAGAAGTAATTAGTATTACAAAATTACCTGATAATAATTTTGTTATTGCAGTTAATAAGAAAAATCTTGCAGGCAATAAAAACGCTCAATGCATTCGAATAAGAGCAGATAAAGTTGTGCTTGCAACCGGAGGAAAGTCGTATTCCAGAACTGGTTCTACCGGAGCAGGATTTAGGCTGGCGTCTCAACTTGGACATACAATTACACCTCTTTTCCCATCTCTTGTGCCCATTGAAACTAAAGGTAGTACCGCAAAAAAGCTTCAGGGATTAAGCTTGAAAAATGTAAAAGCGCAGGTATGGTGTAAAAACAAAAAGGTTGATGAACGGTTTGGCGAAATGTTGTTTACTGATTTTGGTCTCTCCGGTCCAATAATTCTTTCTTTGAGCAAAACTGTTGTAAAGCTCATTGATAATAAAGAGAAGGTATTTATCTCTATAGATTTAAAACCTGCTCTTACCCATAAAATGATTGACCAAAGAATTATAAGAGAAATAACTGAGCACAGCAAACAAGGCTTTAAAAATTTATTAAAAAAACTGCTGCCGGGAAAACTGGTTTCTGTATTTATTGAGAAATTTAAAATTCCGGAAGAAAAGCAGCTGAGTCATATTAATTCTGAAGAACGTAAGAAACTGAGGATGCTGCTGAAAGAGTTTCAATTTGAAGTAACAGGTTACAGATCCTTTAATAACGCCATTGTAACATCCGGTGGAATTTGCATAAAAGAGATTAATCCCCAAACAATGGAATCAAAACTTGTTAAAGGTCTATATTTTGCAGGCGAAATTATTGACATTGACGCTGATACAGGGGGATTTAATCTGCAAGCCGCTTTTTCAACAGGATGGATCGCAGGTAGAAAAAAAGCAATTTCTTTTTGTAAACTTGTTGACAAACAATAAAAATGATATATTCTATGTACATAAAATGGTACAGTGGGAGAAATTAAATGACTACTTTAACTGCAACGGATGCTAGAAATGGATTTTTTGATATGCTCAAAGGGGCTACTAAAAAGCATCGTATATATCACATTCATTATAAAAAAGGAGATGCGGTTTTAATGTCGGAAGAGGAATTTGACAGCCTTCAAGAGACTTTGGATCTTCTCTCAATCCCTGGTTTTAGAGAAAGCATTTCTAAATCTGCAAAACAAATGAAAGATGGTGAAATTTTTTCTTTTAATGAAGTTTTTAGAAATGCAGAATAATGTCTTATGAAATTCGGTTCACAAAAACCGCTTTCAAAGACGTACGTAAACTATCTGCCAAACTAAAACAAAAGCTCAAAGAGATTTTGCTAAAACAAGTTGCTGAGGAACCATATTCGGGCAAAAAATTGATTGGTGATCTTATGGGATTTTATTCCATTAGACTTTCATATAAAGACAGGATTGTTTATTCTGTGAACGAGAATGAGAAAATAGTTTATATCCATAGAGCCAGAATGCATTATGGAGAATAAAAGGAGGGCTAAATGTCTAAGAACACAGTAAAAATATCTACTGATACGCTTAAGGCGTTTTGTGTAGAAGCGATGCTCAAGGCTGGTATGCGTAAGGAAGATGCCGAGACAACTGCCAGGGTTTTGGTTGCCACCGATATGTGGGGCACGTTTACTCACGGCAGCAAACAATTAAGAAAGCTTTTGAAAAACTTCCGTGACGGAAGGATGGATCCGCAGGCTGCGCCGGAAGTAGTCAGGCAAGGTCCTGCCTGGGCGCTTTTTGACGGGCATCGCGCTATGCCTATGGTATCGTCAGTCAGGGCTATGGAAACAGCTATCAAAAAGGCTAAAGAGACAGGCATTGCTTATACCGTTGTGAAAAACAGCGGTCACTACGGCGCTGCAGGTTATTATGCCAACATGGCTGCTGAAGTTGGTCTGATTGGCCTGAGTATGACTAACGTTGATCCTTGCATGGCTGTGCCGGGTTCAAAAGCCTCGGTGTTGGGAACTAATCCGCTTGCATATGCTGTGCCCTCTAGCGATGGAAAGAATGTTTTCCTTGATATTGCCACCAGCATTGTTGCTGCCAGCAAGATTTTCAAAGCTCAGGATCTTAATCAATCAATTCCGGACAACTGGCTGATAGACAAAGACGGTGTACCGACCACCGACCCCAAAGGTTTCCCTGCAGTCGGGTCAATTATGCCAATGGCAGCTCATAAGGGCTATGGCATTGCGCTGATGATTGAGATACTTACGGACGTGTTGTCAGGCAGCGTTTTTGCAACGGACGTGCCATGTTGAGTGCTGGAATCGCCTGAGCCGGTTGATCAGTCTCACACGTTTATCGCCATTGATATCAGTTCAATGATGCCGCTTGAACAGTTCAACAGCCGCATGGATAAATTGGGACGAATGATTCATGAAGCCCCGAAAGCCAAGGGAGCTGATCGCACTTGGCTGCCCGGCGAGATGGAATGGGAACACAAAGACAGGGTATTGCGTGATGGCGGTATAACACTGCCTGATGATGTGGTCTTAAGCCTCAAAGGCTTGGCCAAAGACTATAACCTAAAAAATGTAGAGGTCGGATTTATTCGACCCGAAAAACTTGAGGAGGAAAAAACGTGACAGAGAAGGTAATCAAGCATACTGAAATTAAATCTGCGGATGGCTGCAAGTACGACGGATTATCATTAGGGGAGGTTATGTTAAGACTTGACCCTTATGATGTGCCTACTGCCCAGGCTCGTGAAATGAGAATCTTTCAGGGTGGGGGAGAAACTAATGTTGCCTGTGGTTTGTCTCATACATTCGGCTTACGTACAGGAGTGTTAACGGCTTTAGTGGACGATCATATCGGCAAGAATATCAGACATCAGCTAAGAGCAGCAGGGGTGGATACAGGCAATATCATCTGGTTTAATACTAATAATGACGGTTCCAAATTCTCTACGGATAAGAAGGGCACATTGATGAATGGGATTAATTTCACTTTTATAGGCAAAGGAATTCTTCCCTCCGATACTTGTTACTACAGAGCGCATTCCGCTGTTAGAGAGCTAAGCGAAGGTGATTTTGACTGGGATCGAATATTTGGTCAGGAAGGAGTGAGAATATTCAATACAGGCGGTATCTGCACATTAATCTCTCCTACCTCTTCAGGACTAGCTATAGAAGCGGTAAAAAAGGCGAATGAATATGGCACTTTCGTATCTGCCGATCTGAATTATAGGTCAAAAGTAGAGCCTGATAAGAACAAAGCCCACAGTATAAATCAGAAAATGACGCCTTTCCTTGGCTTTCTG
>JAGMBN010000108.1 GCA_023129655.1 bacterium
TTTTCCTCTCTTAGCAGCCTTCTGATTTTCAAACGCCTATCAATTGTACGTATGCGTGGAGTATCTTTCACAATAAACAAGTCTATATCGCTGTCTTTATCGGGGTTACCATAGGCATAAGAACCAAATAAGATAATTTTTTTGGGGTGATAACCAGCCGTTATCTTATCTGTTATTTTTGAGATCAGCGCCTCAATATCTTTCTCTTTTATCATCTTTATTCTTTGCTTAATAAATTTTCCACAAAATCAGTGGATATAACGCCTTTTTGAAAAGCAGGGTCGCTAAAAACCAGTTTGTGAAAATCAATGGTTGTTTTTATGCCGTTTATTATATATTCATCCAACGCTCTCTGCATTCTTTCAATAGCTTGTTTTCTATCCTCTGCCAGCACAATTAATTTGCTTATTAAGGAATCGTAAAATGGCTGTATAGAATAGCTGTTATACACGTAACTGTCTACTCTTATTCCAGGACCGCCCGGGGAATGATAATCTGTGATCACACCTGGTGATGGCAAAAACTTGTTTTCGCTGTCTTCGGCATTTATTCTGCATTCTATTGCCCATCCGCGTTGTTGTATGCTGTCCTGAGTATACTGCAGTTTCTCTCCGGCAGATATTTTTATCTGTTCCTTTACAATATCAATGCCTGTTACAAGTTCTGTTATCGGATGTTCTACCTGTAATCTTGTATTCATTTCCATGAAATAGAATTTTCCATTTTTATCAAGCAAAAACTCCATAGTCCCTGCATTTGTGTAGTTTACCTGCTTTGCTCCTTTTACAGCCATGTTTCCCATTTTTACTCTTAACTCATCTGTTACTGCTGGAGCTGGAGACTCTTCTATTAACTTCTGATGTCTGCGCTGAACTGTACAGTCTCTTTCTCCAAGATGTATAATATTCCCAAAATTATCGCCTAATATCTGAAATTCCACATGTTTTGGCTCTTGCAGATACTTTTCAATGTATGCGTCAGAATTGCCAAACGCTGCATTCGCTTCTGCCTGAGCAGTCATAAGCAGGCTTACAAGCTTGCCATCGTTATGAGCTATTCTCATACCCTTGCCGCCGCCTCCGGCAGAAGCTTTTATCATTACGGGATATCCTATTTTCTTTGCTACTTCCACTGCTTCCTCTTTGTTTTTTATAATCCCTTTACTCCCTGGCATAATTGGTAATCCCACTTTTTTCATAGTCTGTAACGCTTCTGACTTATTGCCCATTAAGCGTATTATTTCTGGCGAGGGACCTATGAACTTTATCTGACACGATTTGCATATCTCGGCAAAATGCGCGTTCTCTGCAAGGAATCCATATCCGGGATGTATTGCCTCAACATCTGCTATTTCAGCAGCGCTGATTATGCTCGGAATATTTAGATAACTATCCTTTGAAGATGCAGGACCTATACATATTGCCTCATCTGCATACTGTACATGCAGAGAATCCCCATCCACATCAGAATAAACAGCAACAGTCTTTATACCAAGCTCCTTACACGCCCTTATAATCCTGACAGCTATTTCGCCTCTATTTGCAATGAGTATTTTAGAAAACATATACTTACTCCGGTTTTACCAGAAACAAAGTCTGCCCAAACTCTACAGGCTGGCCACTATCAACAAGTATCTTTACTATCCGTCCTTTAACGTCAGCCTTTATCTCATTCATCAGCTTCATCGCTTCAATTATACATACAACTGTATCCTCAGTTACTTTTGCTCCAACCTCAACAAATGGATCTGCGTCCGGAGCCGGCGCTTTATAAAACGTGCCTACCATTGGAGTCTTAATCTCAACGAGTCCTTCGTTTTTTTCTTCAACTTTACCTACATCCGGCTTTATTGATTCTGCAACTGATGTATGCGGCTGTACTGCTATATGCCTCACTTCAGGCTTTGCATTCCGTTTAAGTCTGATCTTTGCGTCTTCTCTCTCTATTTCAAGCTCTGCTATATCCGCTTCTTTAAATACTGCAACAATTTCTTTTAATTCTTTGATATTCATTATCCGCCTCCTTACTTTTGGATTATATTGCTTCAGCCAATATTTGTCAAAATAAAAGGACTAAACTAAACCCTCTCAAGGTACTTTCTGCTTCTTATGTCAACTTTCACCACGTCGCCTTGATTTACAAAAACAGGAACCTGTATAACAGCCCCTGTGTCAAGAGTTGCTGGTTTAGAACCGCCTGAAGCTGTATCTCCCTTTTTGCCGGGCGATGTGTTGGTAACTTTTAAGTTTACAAAATTCGGCATTTCAATATTAACAAGTTTGTCTTCACAGTAGATACCTGTTATCTCGCCTTCCTCCTTGAGAAATTCTACACTCTCGCCTATGATCATACTGCTTATTGGCATTTGTTCGTATGTCTCAAGATCCATAAAATAGTAATCATCTCCTGAATTATAAATATACTGTAATTTCTTTTCCTCGACATGAACGACCTCTATATTCTCTCCGGCCCTGAAGGTTTTGTCTGTTGATGCGCCTGTCTTGAAATTTTTAAGTTTTGTTCTGACAAATGCCCCGCCTTTACCAGGCTTAACATGCTGAAAATAAATGACAGTAAACAACTCTCCATTCAGCTTTATCACATTGCCGTTCTTAATATTATTTATTGATATCATAGTAACTCCTTTTAGAATTTTATTATAGCATGAATAATATAATTTGTGATTGTGCTGTCGCTAAAGTATTTCTGGTATACTTACAGTTCGCCTTAATTATTCTTTCCTCTCTATTATTATAAACTTCGCAATTTGTCTGAGAATATCAGCTCTTTTACCAAAAATATCAAGTTTCATCAACGCCTTATCTACCAAGTCCCTGGCTCTTTTCTCCGATTCCTCTATGCCCAAAAAAGCAGGATAATTAAAACCCTTTTTACTATCCTGCTTTTCATCCAATATGTCATCTGTAATCTGAAATGCAACTCCTATCAACTTACCGTATTCATACAATGCTTTCTCTTCCCTTTTAGCTGCTCCTGACAAAATGGCTCCAATCCTGAGAGAAACAGCAATAAGAGCTCCTGTCTTATGAATACAGACAAACTCTAATTCAGGCAGTTCAGCCTTATCTTTATTCCATGATATATCAACCACCTGTCCGCCTATCATGCCAAATGTGCCAATCGCTTTAGATATTAGATTTATTACCCTTAATGCAAGCTTGCTGTCTTTTCCCCCTTCAGACAGCATTTCAAACGCAATAGTTAATAATGCATCTCCTGCAAGAATAGCTATGTCCTCTCCAAACTTCTTATGAGAGGTCAACCTCCCTCTTCTATACTCATCATCATCCATAGCCGGCAGATCATCGTGAACTAATGAGTAATTATGTATAAGCTCTATTGCACACGCAGCTGGCAACAGTTTTCTCTCTTCTTGCGAAAACATCTCTCCGGCAGCAAGCATCAAGATTGGCCTTAAGCGTTTCCCTCCTGAAAACACACTATATCTTATGGCTTCGTGTATGATCTGAGGATATTCAGTTTCTCTCGGCATATACTTATCAAGTTCGTTGTCTATAATCTTCTTTTTTGCGGACAGATAATCTCTTAAGTTCATTTTTTATTCCCGTTCAGTTCAAATGGTTCTTTATATGCAGCGCCGTTAACATCTTTTTTAAGTATCTCCACCTTTTTTTCTACTTCTCTCAATTTAACCGAGCAAAACTTCGCCAGCTTTACTCCTTCTTCAAAAAGTTCCAGAGATTTATCTAAAGAAACATTTCCCTCTTCCATTTCTTTTACTGTATTTTCCAGCTTGTCCAGAGCCTGCTCAAATTTCAATTCTTTCATAATCTGTTTTCCTTTCCATATCTATTAACTTTTTTACATCATCCGCTAAAGGCGCTACAAATTCCACAGCCTTATTTGAAATTGGATGAGAAAAACTAATTTTGTAAGCATGCAATGCCTGACGATCAATCAGACTATCCGGATTAGATCCTAACTTTTTACTTTCTCCATATGTTTTGTCGCCTGCAATTGGATAACCAAGATAAGCCATATGAACCCGAATCTGATGTGTCCTTCCTGTTCTTGGATGA
>JAGMBN010000109.1 GCA_023129655.1 bacterium
GCAGTATTGGCGCAGCAGTGGGCGCGTCAAGAGCAACAGTTGATGCAGGATGGATCCCTTCCTATCATCAGGTAGGCCAGACAGGGAAGACAGTTCAACCCAGACTGTATATCGCATGTGGGATATCCGGAGCAGTTCAGCATCTGGTCGGTATGCGTTCGTCTGATGTAATTGTAGCTATTAATAAAGATCCAGATGCCCCAATATTCCAAGTTGCAACTTATGGAATTGTCGCAGATTTATTTGACGTAGTTCCAGCACTTACTAAGAAACTGAAACAAGCTTTATCTTGATAATATAGAAATTTCCATTTTCCCTCTCTGTCAAGAGAAGGTCAGGGTGAGTTATCTTGAAACATAATCTAAATAACGCACTTTTCAAAACAAGATCTCGCATACTCTCAGGATTAAAAAAAATAAAGAATATTTTGGGAGTGGGCTCACGTCTGGAACATGAGATTCTGGAAAATCTGGAAGAGCTTTTAATAACAGCTGATGTTGGAGTCAGGACAACACAGAAGATCATACATAATTTAGAAAATTCAATACGTAATATTGATAAAACTGATTTTCAGGCTATTCTGCGCGCGCTGGAAAGCGAATTATTAAAGGTTTTTGAGAAAAATAGTCAGAGAGAAATTCTTTCGCAACATCAGTTGGCTGAATGTAAAACACCATTAAAAGTTATATTAGCCATTGGTGTGAATGGAGTTGGCAAAACAACAAGTGTTGCGAAAATTGCGCATAGATATAAAAAGCAGGGAAAAGAGGTTTTGCTTGTCGCGACAGACACATTCAGGGCTGCTGCAAACGAGCAGATAGAGATATGGGCTGACAGGGCAAATTTGGAACTTGTAAAATCTCAATATGGAGCTGACCCTGCTTCCGTTTTGTATGATGGAATGATATCAGCGGAAAAAACTGGAAAGGATATTGTGCTGGTTGATACAGCCGGAAGATTACATACAAAAACGAATCTAATGGAAGAAATAAAAAAGATGAACAGGATAATCTGCAAAAATGTACAACCGGCTAATATTGAGGTGTTATTGATAATAGACTCTACAGCAGGACATAATGCAGTGCATCAGGCAAGAGCTTTTTCAGAGAATCTTGGTGCTACAGGCATAATGCTGACAAAGCTGGACGGCACGGCAAAAGGAGGTATTGTTGTTGCTATTGAGGATGAATTAGGAATACCTGTGAAACTTGTTGGCACAGGAGAGGGAATAGATGATATAGAGAATTTTGTGCCTGCTGACTTTGTAAAGGCATTATTGTATGAATAGCAAAGCAAGCAGGTGTATTGAGAACATATTGATATTTCTAGCAATATTTAGTATATTGCCTGCTGCTTTTAAAATAGGTAATATTTATTTTAAAGTCATCATGTATGTGTTTTTAATTATTATGGCAATTATATTTTTTAAAAGAATAAAGAGAATTAGAACATATATAAAGAAAAGCGATTGACTAATATTTAAGCTGTATGTTAGTATTTTGCAATGAAGAAAAGGCACAAAGTGGCAAAGGCACATAGGCACAAAGAAAAAGTAGTTAAAAATTTAATCTTTTTTCTCTGTTATGTAATTCTGCTGGTTGGTATATCCTTCTCTCCCATATATAGCGATGTAAACTTGGCTAAAGTTGCCCAAGAAGTAGACGCACAATATCTAAAGACTATAGTTTCTGACCTGTCTAATCTTGGCTCCAGGGTTCCGGGTTATAAAGGTAATGAGGAAGCTTCAGAATATATAGAAAATATTTTCCAAAAGATTGGTCTTGAGAATGTAAAGAGCGAGGATTTTTCAGTCACGGTTCCTGTAGATAAAGGAGCTTCTCTGGTTGTTTCCAATAGCAGGAAAGAACTTCAGCTGTATTGTTTATGGCCGAATCTTATCAGAACTTCCAGTCTTCCGTCAGCCGGTATAACGAGCCAGATAATTGACGGGAGGACAGGAAACTTTAAAGATCTTAACGGCAAAACCATTCAGGGTAGAGTTGTCTTGCTTGATTTTAACTGCGGAAACAGATGGCTTGATATTTCAATGCTTGGGGCTAAGGCGTTTGTTTTTATAGAGCCAAAGGATACAACGCGTATTGAAGCTGAGAAGAAATATCTGAATCTGCCGTTAAATATACCAAGGTATTGGATATCCAGGTGGGATGGTCTTTATCTTAGAAAATCAATAAAAGAAAGTGATGGAAAGCTGGATGTTCGTCTTAATGCAAAGATGGACTGGGAAAGAAAGATTACCAAGAATGTACTTGGATGGATTTCCGGCAATGACCCTGAACTCAAGAAAGAAGTTGTAGTTATAGAGGCGTATTATGACAGCATCTCTGTTGTGCCTTCTATAGCGCCCGGAGCGGATAGCGCATGCAGTATAGCTGCTCTTATTCAAATAGCAAAGATTCTTCGTAACAATCCTCCTTCAAGAACAGTTCTGTTTTTAGCTGCGTCCGGACATTTCTTAGAGCGGCGTGGGATAGATGCTTTTTTACAGGCTCACTGCAGAAAGAAAGAGCCGTTTAAAAGCAGAATTACGGAACCGATGGATATAAAGCTTTTTCTGTGTATAGATTTGTCAAGCCATAACAACGAGTTAGTAATATATCATGATATGGATACGGATAAAAACCTTGGGTATTTTGCCAGTTTTGGCAAGACGTTTATGTCTTTTGCAGATGAAATGGGGAAGATATTTAATAAATCCAGAGACGATGTTCTAATTAATGGAATCAGTCCGGAAAAGGGACTGAATATAGATTCAATAACTGCCGGGAAGATTAGTACAGACGCAGGCATAATAGGAGTCTGCGGCATTCCTGCGCTTTGTTTTATAACTGCGCATGACAGCAGAAGATTGGTAGATACTCCATTGGATAGAGTGGGAACCGTTGATTTTAAGAATCTCTTTACTCAGATTAAGCATATTAGTTGTCTGTTCCATACGGCATTGAATAAAAAAGAGCTTTTCCCTGATGTCAGGGTGAAGTTCAAAGATGGTTTATGTACTTTGAAAGGCAGGATAGTAACATTTGACCCCAGAAAAAGCTTTGTGCCTGACGAACCTGTTGCAGGGGGAGTGGCTGTTTTGAAACTACTCGGTAGAACTACAGAAGTCTTTAAAGGTGTAAGACCTGAGTTGATAGAACTCACAGACGAGGATGGTTCGTTTGAAATATCCAGGGCAAGAGGGGGTGGATCCCGATTAGAAGCATACTCTTTGGACTCCGAATCAGGGGATATAGTCTATGCTCCGGATATGGGTGTTTACGGAGATGAAATGTATCCGATAGAATTTGACATAGGTTGGAGATTTGTTGAACATACTATTGTTTTATTTCCATGTATAGCCACTAATGTTTATGAACTATTGGATCCAAGGTATTTGGCGCAGCTTGATAATATCGATGTGTTTGATGAAGGAAACAGTGTTCCATCTTCGTATGGATATTCATTCATAGAGGTAAAGCCCTGGGATTGGACGTCTTCTATAGAGACATACGGGGTGGTTTATTCCTTACCGGATACAAATCTAAAGCTTGCTTTTGGAGCAGGATCGCTTGGAATGCGCCTGCTGTTGTTGAATTCAAAGGATGCGGAAACTAAAGTTAATTCTGAGGGCGATGGGTTTTTGATATCAAGGGATGGGGCAATAGAAAATACCTCGTTCCGGGCAGCAAAGGATATGCTGCTTTTAAACCAGTTTAGAATGGAGAACCTGGAAAAATATGGAATATCAAATGACAGGCTCTGGCATTTACATAAAAAAGCTGAACAAGCTCTGCAAAAAGCCGGTCAGGCTAAAGAGAATAAAATATGGGATGAATTTATAAAGTATTCAAGAAGAGCGGTTGGAATAGAATCCAGAGCGTATCCTGATGTAAAGGCTACGGCAAATGACGTAATAAAAGGCATTATCTTCTATCTTGCACTTCTTATCCCATTTGCTTATTTTATGGAGCGTTTGCTGTTTGGATTTGTGGATATCAAGAAACAAATTGGAGGAATAGCAGG
>JAGMBN010000011.1 GCA_023129655.1 bacterium
AGAAATTCGGATCTCCGACAATTACAAAAGACGGAGTTACGGTTGCAAAGGAAATTGAACTGGAAGAGCCGTATGAGAATATGGGCGCTCAGATGGTAAAGGAAGTTGCGTCAAAGACTTCTGATGTGGCGGGCGACGGAACCACAACAGCTACAATACTTACAGAAGCAATATACAGAGAAGGACTCAGGAATGTTACAGCCGGAGCAAATCCGATGGCGCTTAAGAGAGGCGTTGATAAAGCGGTAGATAACGTTGTAGGAAGCCTTAAAGGCTTGAGCAATCCTGTCAAAGACAAGAAAGAAATTTCTCAGGTTGCTACGGTCTCAGCAAATAACGATTCTACGATCGGAAATATAATAGCGGATGCTATGGATAAGGTCGGAAAGGACGGAGTTATCACGGTTGAGGAAGCAAAGGGAATGGAGACAACTCTGGATATCGTAGAAGGTATGCAGTTTGACAGAGGTTACTTGTCTCCATATTTTGTGACTGACGCAGAAAGAATGGAAGTGATTCTTGATAATCCATACATTCTTATTCATGAAAAGAAGATTTCCAATATGAAGGATGTGCTTCCGTTATTGGAAAAAATAGCTCAGTCAGGAGCTCCGTTCTTGATTCTTGCTGAAGAGGTTGAAGGAGAAGCTTTGGCAACAATGGTTGTGAATAAGATCAGAGGCACTCTAAAATGTGCATGTGTCAAGGCTCCGGGTTTTGGAGACAGAAGAAAAGCGATGCTTGAAGATATCGCTACTCTTACAGGAGGAAAAGCAATCTCCGAGGATCTGGGAATTAAACTGGAAAATATCACTCTTGACGATCTGGGAAGAGCAAAGCGTGTTACGATTGATAAAGAGAACACAACTATTGTTGAGGGAGCAGGCGAAAGAAGTGAGATAGACAGCAGAATATCTCAGATTCGTACGCAAATAGATGATACAACATCAGACTATGACAAAGAGAAACTGCAGGAAAGACTGGCAAAACTTGCCGGTGGAGTTGCGGTTATTAATGTTGGAGCTGCGACAGAAACAGAGATGAAGGAAAAGAAAGCGAGAGTTGAAGATGCGCTTCATGCAACCAGAGCCGCTGTTGAAGAGGGCGTAGTTGCAGGCGGCGGAGTTGCCTTGCTTAGATGTATATCTGCTCTCGGGAAAGTGACGTTGAAGGGAGATGAAGCTATCGGGCTTAATATTATCAGGCGTGCCCTTGAAGAGCCTGTAAGACAGCTTGTGAGCAATGCAGGAGCCGAAGGCGCTATTGTTGTTCAGGAGATTCTTAAAAAAGAAACAAGTGTTGGATTTAATGTGGCAGACAATAAGTATGAGGACATGTTTGCAGCAGGCATTGTGGATCCGACAAAGGTAACAAGAACAGCTCTTCAAAATGCGGCAAGCATCGCAGGGTTACTGCTCACAACAGAAGCGCTTATAACAGACATTCCTGAAAAGGAAAAGATGCCTCCAATGCCAGCAGGCGGCGGTGGCGGAATGCCAGGCGGTATGGGCGGCATGGGCGGAGGAATGTATTAATCATAAGGAGAAAAATATGAATTTAGTACCTTTGGAAGACAGAGTTATTGTAAAGAGATTGGAAGCTGAGGATAAGACAAAGGGAGGCATCATTCTTCCTGACACAGCTAAAGAAAAACCGCAAAAGGGTGAGATCATAGCTGTTGGCAGCGGGAAAATGCTGGAAGACGGGAAGAAACAGTCAATGAGCATTAAAAAAGGCGACAAGGTTATTTTTTCGTCATACGCAGGCACAGAAGTGCAAATTGACGGTGAAGAGCATCTGATAATGAAAGAGGAAGACATTTTAGCTATTATAGAATAGTAACAGATGTTTTTTAAATAAGCCTTCTGCATTCGGAATATTTTTCGGGCAGGAGGCTTATTTATTTAAGGGGAGAATAGAATTGACTGAAAAAAACAGGTTTCACAGACTTCAAAAACTGACGTATCTTTTAATTATTGTTTTATTAATTTGTGGAGCCAGAGATCTGTGGAGAAATTTTGCAAGTCCAGGGCATAAGAAAGCAAAATTTTTCTTAAAGACTTTTAATATTATTCAGTCCCGCTATATAGATAAAACAGAGCCCGAACATCTTATATACAGCGCTGTTGATAGCATGGTTAAGAGTCTTGGGGATCCGTACAGCCAGTTTATATCGCAGGAAGCGTATGATGAGATCAGGATATTTGAAATAGGGGAATACGGAGGGCTGGGAATAGTTGTAGGAATAAGGGATAATAATATCATAGTTATTTCACCCATAGAGGGCACTCCCGCAGATGAAGTAGGGATAAAACCCGGCGATGTTATTGTAAAAATAGACGAAATAAGCTGTGTTGGATGGTCGCTGCAGGAAGTAGTAAAAAAGCTTAGAGGAAAAGAAGGAATAAAAGTTTCATTACATATAGAACGCGGAAAACAGCAGAGAGTTTTGCGTTTTGAAATTATTAGAAAAATTATAGAGCTCAGAACAGTTTATTCTAAATTAATAAATGGGAGCATTGGATATATTAGAATTGCAGATTTTGGGAATGGAACGTTAAAGAGTTTTAAAGACGCCATAACCGGTTTTGATAAAAAAGAGGTAAGGTCTCTTATTTTAGATTTAAGAAATAATCCGGGTGGATTTATTGATCAGGCGGTAGAGATATCAGATTGTTTCTTATCTAACGGATTGATAGTAACAACAAAGGGACGGGATAAAAGTCAGACTAAGACATATAGAGCAACAAACAGCAAAGAAGATATACACCTGCCATTAGTTGTGTTAATAAATAAAGGCAGCGCCAGCGCAGCGGAGATCGTTGCCGGCGCCTTGCAATGCAATAAGCGCGCAACCATAATAGGAACATCCAGTTTTGGAAAGGGGTCAGTACAGGGTATTTTCCCTTTACCTGACAAAACAGCCCTTTGCCTGACCATTGCCAGATATTATATTCCTGACGGCAGTTTAATTGATGGTAAGGGCATCCAACCTGATATAGAAATCAAAATTCCAAACTCATGGTACGAAAAATCGATAAAAGAACAGATTGAGTCGCTTGATCCTCAGTTAGAGAAGGCAGTGGAGGTCTTGAAAAATAGGATGCGTCCCTAATTACTTCTTAAATTTAAACTTTGTGTCAACTTTTTTTTCCACTCTACATGTCCATCAACATAGAGTACATTCCTGCCGCGTTTGAAATAACCTTTCTTGGTGTGTGCTACTACAGCAGAGGATGGACTGTCTTCGGAAAGACCGCTTATATATTTATACCCAGCTTTCGTATCTATATCAGCCTTTGTCTTAATTTTTTCTTTTTGAGCTGGACACTTGAATATATCTAAAGTTGAAATGTATTTGGGATAGAGTGCGCTTAACGTGTTTGGAAATTTTTCTTCATTATCCTGAGCGTACATATGGAGTCCCAAGCCTATTTGTTTTAGATTGCTTATGCACTTTGTTCTCCTTGCCATTTCTCTAGCCCTTGATAAAGCTGGAATCATCATGCCTGCAAACATTCCACCAATGAAAAGTACTCCCAAAAGAATGCAGGTAACTATTATAACACCAATGCCTTTGCCCTGTTTGGCTTTAACAACACTTGTCCCTTTAATATCTCTCAGATTTCTGAACATCAGCACATAAACTGCTGTTGAAGCTACCATTGCCAAAGCTGTTCCTATTTGGAAAATCGGGGTACAAAGTTTAGTAGGTAATTTCACACCGAATTTAAATATGGCAAACAGAACGCCAATGGGCGCATATATACATATTCCATACACAATCCCACATACAAGCGGCGCGCCAAGCACATACCACCAGTTGCCTTTTACAAGCTGTTTACTCCTTTTTAAGGCGCCGGTACTTCCAGTTCCTTCAATTATACGCACTAAATAAGCAAGAGAGAACCAGACACCAAATATAATCCCCGGAATAATTAATAATAAAAGTCCTCCAACTGTTGCCAGACAAACAAGAGCAATTACCCAACAATATGGAAAGAATTTTTTAAAACCTGTTTTGTAGGATTCCCTAATATCTGCAGGATTCCCTTCAAGAATATTATTTACTGCAAAAATTAAACCTATGCCTGTAATTAGAGAGATGATAATTGTTACAGGAAGCGCGAATAGCTGGAAAATAACTGGTAAATATTCTATTCCAGTAGTCACTACCATATAAAGAGCAATGATCCCAAGAAGAATTGCTATATTATTTTTTATTACTGCCCAGCTTGTTTTCAGCAGTTCTCCAATTCCCATGAGCTCTTTTGTCTGTGTAGTTTCTTGAGGCTCTGAAGACGCAGATAAAGATTCGTTATTCATAATATTCTCTCCCTTGTTTTTCAATAATTAAGGATACAACATAGGTCTCATAATTTACAAGACAAAACCCATTTTAGTATATCAAATATTTAATTCCTTTATTCCCTCTCTTTCCAAGAGAGGGTTAGGGTGAGTTTTTCAATTACATCATCCAAGGAATTCTCTATTTCTTCATTTTTAAAACGAACAACTTTGATCCCCAATTGATTAATAATAAAACTTCTGAATTTATCATAATCTTTTTGTTTCTCATGAATACCGCCATCTACTTCAACGACTAATTTACATTCATGACAATAAAAGTCTGCAATAAAAAAACGTTTCTGTTCATCATATTCAAAATTAATTGGGTATTGACGATAAAATTTCCTATTTTTAATTCTTCTGTTTCTCACGACTTGCCAAAAAATCTTTTCTGTGTTTGTGTTGTTCTTACGAAGATTTCTAGCAGCTTGTTTAATTGTGTTTTTCAACTCATCCCCTGACCCCTTCTCTTTCAAGAGAAGGGGAAACATCACATCAAATCTCCAAAACTTCAAGCGCTTTTTGCGCTTCTTCCTCTTTAACTAATAAACGTGTCCCATTAGTACCCAGTAGTAAATGAGGCCGCATGCCGCCGCAATCATCAGCAGAAACAATAGCTTCAATACCACTTGACTCAAGAAGACCCTTTGCAAGCTCAGCTTCTACCCTGTTATTACAATTTTTGATACAAATTAAATCTGCCATTTCTTTATTCCCTCTCTTTTTAAGAGAGGGTTAGGGTGAGTTAAATTATCCTGCGTCCCAACACTATTATCCACAGCGCCAGATTAGCGTAGATTCCTGCTGCTGCGTCATCAAGCATTACTCCCCAGCCGTATGGGAGTTTCTCCAGCGATTTGGCTGGGAATGGCTTTAGAATGTCAAATATGCGAAATAGTATGAATGCGCTTATCATATAAAATGCGCTGAATGGTATGGATATCAAAGCTATGAGAATTCCAAAGACCTCATCAAGAACAAATTTCCTGCAGTCTTTTTTTTCAAATACTTCTTCCGCTTTTTTACCGATAAGGATTCCTATAATGAATAATAAAGCAAGTACCGAAAAATATAACCATGAGGAACAATGACGGGACAGAATCCAATACAATCCCAACCCTGCTAAACTGCCGACAGTCCCTGGAGCGTATGGGGAATATCCAACAAAAAAGACCGATGATATTAGTTTAATTAGAAATTTCATTGATGAGCGGCTTCTCTAATAAGGTCTTTATGCTCAATCATATAACCTATACCGGAGATGACAGAGAAAATCACCACAACAGCCATGACCCATGTTAAGAGATAGTGCATCCAAATATCCAGCGGCTTAGCATGCCATAGGACATTTTCCCATGAATTAAAAACTATCATGGTATCCCTGATACAAAGAGAAATAAGAGTTATTATTATAGCTGTGATCTGAGAACCTGTTTTGTGTTTGCCAAGAAGTCCTGCGCTTATTATAACACCTTTGGTAGCTGCCAGATTGCGAAGTCCTGTAATGATAAATTCTCTGCTTATTATTATAACAACCATCCATGAGGGAAAGAGTCCCATACCAATGAACACGATAAGTGCAGATGTTACAAGTAACTTATCAGCAATAGGGTCCATTAACTTGCCGAAATTAGTTATCTTCTTTTCCCTGCGAGCAATAACCCCATCAAAAAAGTCAGTAAGGGATGCCAGAATAAAGATAAGCAATGCTAGATATTTACCAATCGCAATGTGGATTAAGTTACTAGAAACATGGTTTATCAACAGGGCAATAATAAGAAACGGGACAGCCAGCATCCGTGCAAATGTTAATTTATTAGGCATATTCATTATGGAGTTTCTATCCCGTCTTTTGTTACAATGACTTTTTTAAAAACCTCTCCTTTTTTACCAAGAATGGGTAGTTTTTTGCCATTTAACTCTATTACAACGCCCCCTGCATTTCCTATCCTGAAATGAAATTTCTCCTTGGCATACCATACTTTCTCGTCTCCTTTATGTAATGTGCCTCCAAATAATTTTTTGCCGTCAGCAAAGATTCTAATCCATGTTTTGTCTATTGTTATGAATTTCAATTCCAACAGCTCACTTTCGCTTTTAACATACGCATCAAGAGCGGATTGGATTATGAGATTTGTATCGTTTGTTACTAATGGCGAGTCCGCTATATCCAGGTCAGAGTAATTAAGCTTTTCTTCAAGTGTGATTCTGTCAACAGTATTGACAAAATGTCTAACTGTAGAAATGATTGCTATGAATAATACTAAAGTTAATCCTATAATGGAGAGAAGCAATACCTTCTTTTTTGTTTTCTCGTCTGTATTTTTTCCTCTGTGGCTTTGGGAAGGTTTAGAGTATTGATTATACTGCCTTAAAAGTTTTTTCGTATCCAAACCGAGAAATCTTGCATATCCTTTTAAAAATATTCTTGCATATTCCGGGGACGGCAGACTATTAGCAGTATCATTCTCCAACGCCTTAAGATACGCAAGATTTATTTTTGTTTGCGCGTATACATCCTGAAGTCTTAATTTTTTTTCAAGCCTTGCTTTTTTTAAGACTTTGCCAATAGATTCCATAATTGACTAAAATTTCCTCAGTTGTTTTAATAATTTATTTATTTTTGACTTAATAAGCGCCCTATCATTCTTAAATATTCTGTATTGTTCTTTCATATAATCCGATATTTTACTTGATTCTTCCATTTTCTTGTATCTTTTATCCAATTCAAAAAGCTGTGACTGAAGAGAATTAACACTTTCTCTCAGGCTATCTCTTTCACTTTTTATGTTCTGTGTTTTTTGAAGTGTTTCCTGAATTTTTTGGTCCAAAACTTCTAATTTCTCGTCCAACATTTCTCTACTTTCTTAAAGTAACATTTAATTGTGATGCAAGTTGTCGCTCTATCCTTGAATGAGCCTGATTTACTTCCTCATCATAAAGCGTTCTTTTATTTGACCGATAGCAAATGGAATATGCCATGCTTTTATGCGCAGAGAGAACTTGTTTACCGCGATATATATCAAATAATTTTATGTCTTCAACAATCTCTCCACCAGCTTTCCACATTACGCTCATAATATCAGCGTTAGATACGTTTTCGTTAATAGTAAAAGCTATGTCGCGCTCACTGGCCGGGTATTTGGGAACTGGCTTAAAAACAGGGGATAGGTTTATGTGTTTTGATAGATCAGAGAACCCAATCTCAAGAAGAAACACCTTTTCATCAATGCTGTATTTCTCCAGCACATTACTGCTAATTTCTCCTATTATGCCTACTCTGCGTCCCTGAATATCTATGCTTGCCGAGCAATCCTGAGTGAATACTTTGTGCTCTTTATAGTATATGCAATGGTCTTCAATACCAAGTTTACACAAGGTTGTTTCTAATATGCCTTTAATATCAAAGAAAGAAACGTTTCCAGCAATTCCACAGCACAGGTATGTTTTTTCATGATATGAAGAATTATTTTCAAAGAATACCTGGCCAAGTTCATATAACTTAATTTCAGAAAAAGACCTATTCAAGTTTCTCTTAATTACACTCAGCATCTCAGGTATCAGGCTTGTTCTCATTATATTTTGGTCATCTCCCAGGGGATTAGTAATTTTTACTCCATCAGAAGACAGACCAGTTTTATCTAGGTTTTCTGAGTTGGTAAAACTTGAGGTGTATATCTCGGCCATGCCGCATGAACACAGTATGTTCTTCAGAGCATCTGTTTGCTTTTCAACCTCTCTTTTGCCGCATGAACTGGTTTGTCCTCGAGGCATTGTAGTATCAATGTTATTGTATCCATAGATGCGAGCAATTTCTTCAATCAGGTCTATCTCTCGCCTGATATCCTGGCGATATGTAGGAACCAGCACCTTGATATTATTTAGACTATCCTGTTTGATTTCAAAACCCAAGTTTAGCATTATACGCTTTAACTTGTTTTGAGAAATGTCAATACCCAGGATTCGTTTTATCTGCTGGATTCTAAGCTGTATGTTCTGCCTATTGAATTTCTTTGGATAGATGTCCACAATCCCCTTTGCTGATTTTCCATGCGCAATTTTCTCTATGAGATAGGCTGCTCTATTAAGCGCAGACACAACTCCATTTGGATCCACGCCTCTTTCAAAACGATACGATGATTCTGAGGATAACCCCAATGTTTTAGCTGTTTTTCTTATGCATGCAGCATGAAAACAAGCGCTTTCCAGAAATATATCTGCTGTCTGTTCATCTATCTCGGAACCAATTCCTCCCATAATACCTGCAATGGCAACAGGTCCTTTTTCGTCTGCTATGACAAGCATATCTTGAGAGAGCTGTCTTTTGCTCTCATCCAGAGCAAAAATAGACACACTTTGTTTTGCTTCTCTTATAATAATTTTCTTGCTTGATATTTTATTGTAATCAAACGCATGAAGAGGCTGCCCTGTTTCCATCAAAACATAGTTTGTTATGTCAACAATATTATTTATAGAGCGGATACCAATCGCTTCCAGCCGCTTTGTGAGCCACAATGGTGAGGGCTCTATTTTAACATTGCAAATTATTCTTCCAGCATATCTGGGACACAGGGAAGCGTTCTTTATTGATACGTCTATTAATTTCTCGATTTCTTTATTTGAACTGCATTTTTTTAGCAGCTGAGGATACTTAACATGTTTACTTGTAAGCGCTCCAATTTCTCTTGCTATACCAATTATGCTTAAACAGTCCCCTCTATTTGCTGTAACTTCTATATCCAGCACAGCTCCATCAGCGGATGTCTGTATGTCAGCTACTTCAAGTCCTGCCATAGTTAGTTTTTCTGCAATTTCTTCAATGGATAATTTTATGTCTACATATTCCTTCAACCAATTATAAGGTACCTTCATTACGCCTCCGCTAAAACTGTCTTAGAAATCTCAGATCATTCTCAAAAAACATTCGTATATCATGAATGTGGTATTTTATCATAGCGATTCTTTCAATACCCATGCCGAATGCAAATCCGCTATACTTTTCTGCGTCGTAATGCACCATTTTGAATACTTCAGGATCCACCATGCCTGCGCCTCCTATTTCAAGCCATCCTGTATTTTTGCATATTCTGCATCCTTTGCCTTTGCAATTAACACATGAGAACGCATATTCTGCGCTTGGTTCAGTAAAAGGGAAAAAATCAGGTCTAAATCTGATTCTTGTTTGCCTGCCAAATAGCTGTTTTGCAAATACTTCCAGAACGCCCTTTAAGTCTCCAAATGTAATATTTGTATCTACAGCCAATCCTTCCACTTGATGGAATATTGGAGAGTGTGTAGCATCAGTTGCGTCTCTTCTGAAGCATCTGCCGGGAGCAATTACTCTTACAGGAGGCTTTCGTTTTTCCATAGTGCGAATCTGAACCGGGGATGTATGTGTGCGCAAAAGGATTTTGTCTGTTATGTAAAATGAATCATGTTCATCTCTGGCAGGATGGTCTTCTGGTGTATTAAGCGCTTCAAAGTTGTAATATTCTGTCTCTATTTCAGGACCTGTTACTGTCTCGAAACCCAAGCCAAAGAATATCTCTTTGATTTCTTGAGTAATAAGTGTGAGAGGATGTTTATTGCCGATTGCAGGCTTGTTTCCCGGGAGAGTTATGTCTAATTTGGCTTCAGTTCTTTTTGCTGATTTAATACTGGCAAGCGCCTCGCTAATTCTAGCACTTATATTATTTTTTAAATTGTTTAATAATCTGCCAAATACTGGTTTTTCTTCATTTGATAATGTTGAAACTTGTTTTAACAGAGATGTGACAACCCCTTTTCTTCCTAGGTATTTTATTCTTATTCCCTCTAAATGCTCAGGAAGAGAAATGCTCTTAATTTCAGAATTGAACTTTTCTTCTATTTCTTTAATCTTTGCTTTCAATATCCATCTCCATCTTTATTTTCTTTTTTAGATGCTTCTTAGATGATAATATAACAATATGGGAAATATGTCTAAACAAAAGTTATTAAAAACTATTCAGGATTACAGAATGATTTCCAAAGGAGACCGTTTACTTGTTGGCGTTTCCGGAGGTCCGGATTCTGTAGCTCTTTTGTATCTTCTCATGGAACTCAGGGATATATACAATCTTCAGCTTTATATAGTTCACTTAAATCATATGCTTAGAGGAAGTGAATCTGATGAAGATGCTGGATATGTGAGAAGATTGGCAAAAAAAATGAAACTTCCTGTTTTTATTGGAAAGAAGGATGTAGGGAAATTTGCAAAAGCAAACAAGCTATCCTTGGAAGAAGCTGCCAGAATTCAGAGATATGAGTTTTATGAACAAATAGCAGAAAAATTAAATATAAGAAAAATCGCTCTAGGTCACACTGCGGATGATAATGCTGAAACTGTGCTCATGAGACTGCTAAGAGGAGCGGGAGAACAGGGATTAACAGGTATTTATCCTGTTAGATATATTGGCAACCTAAAAGTTATTCGTCCATTACTGAATATTTACAGAGTAGAGATTGAAGCGTTTCTGAAAGAGAAAAAAATCAGAGCGCGTACTGATTCCTCTAATGCTGATAATAAATTTCTCAGGAATAAAGTCAGATTGGAACTAATTCCCCTTTTAGAAGAAAACTATAACCAGAACATAAAGCAGGTATTAATTAATACTGCTGATATTTTAAAAGAAGACAATGAATATCTTATGCAAATTACGGAAAAATTTTATAACGAGGCACATCCCCCTTGTCCCCCTTCAAAGCCCCGAACCGAGCCCCGTACCGAGTTTACTCTGGTGCAGGGCGAGAGAAATCTCTGGTTCAGGGCAAAGGGGGAATTTAGTGATGCGCGTGGTGGAAGTATACATTTGAGCATTAAAAAAATCGCAGATTTTCCTCTGGCAATTCAGAGAAGGGTTATTAGGTATGGGATTAAAGAGCTGACTGGAACTCTAAGGCAGATTACATATCAACATTTGAATGAGATATTCAAGCTATTAAAGGGCAATCTGGCTTATGGGAGAATAGACCTGCCTGATGGATTAGTAGTAGAACGAATGCGCAGGGAGTTAGTTATTCGCAGAGGTAAGGCACGGAATATACGCAGCATAATCTATCCTGTTAAGATTCCGGGAGAAACTGTTGTTTCTGAGCTTGGAGTGAAACTGATCTGCGCAATTTCCAAAAGAAAAGCTAATCCCAAATTCTATACGCAGAATCGTTATCAAGAGTATCTTGATTATAATAAGATTAAGAAACCTGTTTTCATAAGAACGCGAAAACAGGGAGATACATTTCAACCATTAGGAATGAAGGGGAAAAAGAAGATAAAGGATTTTCTTATAGACCAAAAGATTCCTCAGCCCGAAAAAAGAAAGGTACTGCTTCTAACTGATAAAACTGATATTATCTGGTTGATAGGTTTTAGGATTAGTGATAAATTTAAGGTTACAGAAAAGACAAAACAAGTTTTGAAAGTGAGATTCTTAAAAATAAAGAAAGGAGACATAAAATCATGAATCCAAAAGAAAGAGTTGACCCTAAAACCTACATAGAACCCTAAAAAAGAGTGGAAAGAAGCAGCCTCCGCTGGTATAATGTTAAAAACAAAGCATCACTCATTGGGTGAAAAATGGAGACAGAATAGAAGATATAGAGGTATTAAGAGCAGATAAGGGATTTGTTGATAGCTTGGGATGGAAGCAGATAACAGGAGCGGACGCATATATAAACTTCATAAATAATAAACGAAATAACGGAAAGAATCGGATACTAAATGAGATGATAGTAATCAAAGCAATGAGAGAATCGGAAGAAGAGTTTACTTACGATAATGATGCAACATATTCTGACATAGCGTAGCATATTCATATCAGGGAACACGGCAGCATAGCGAGTTAATCGGATGTATAGCAGAATTAGGAGTAATAAATACAGAAGATTTTCGCAGAGGAAATGTAAGTCCGCAGACAGGAATATATAATCAATTAAGAAAGGCGATCAGACAGGCAAAGACTGCTGGAAAAAAGATAAAGAGATTTAGAAGTGTAAGGTGGTCGGGTTTGTCAAGACCAATTTTTCTTTAAATTTATGTATTTGCTGGGCTAAATAGGAATTTGGGTTTTATGATAATATTTGTAATATTAAGTTATAACCCCTATAATTATTAATGTATAGTTAAGTTTTAATACAGTATTTCTTAACAAATCTTTAAGTTATCCAAGGGTAATTCAGGAGGACAAGGAAGTGAAAAGATATATAGAAGAACAATTAACTGCGTGGAAGAATAGTGTAAGGCGCAAGCCTTTAATTTTGCGTGGAGCAAGGCAGGTTGGTAAGACATATACAGTTAAGAGATTCGGAGAAGAACATTTTTCTGACGGTGTTTTACATATTGATTTAGAAAAAAATCCGCAATGGCATAAGATATTTGAAGGCTCTCTGGATCCTATGCGCATAACAAAGGAGCTGGAACTGTTGGCAGGGGGAAAAATAAAAGTGGGACAAACTCTGCTGTTTTTTGATGAAATACAGCGTTGTCCTAAAGCAATTACAGCGCTGCGCTATTTTTATGAAGACATGCCTGATCTTCATGTAATTGCAGCAGGGTCTTTACTGGAATTTATTTTTAATGACATCTCTTTTCCTGTAGGACGGCTACAGTTTTTAAAAATGTTTCCTCTCTCGTTTTCTGAATATCTGCTTGCTGCCGGGAATGATATGCTTGCAAAATTTATTTCAGAACCTCCGCAAAATACCAGCGCTACAATTCATAATAAACTGCTGGAACATTTAAAACAGTATTTTTTTGTAGGAGGCATGCCTGAGGCGGTTAAAGTATATGTTGAAACCAATTCAATAAGGGAAAGTTTTGAGGTTCATAAAGAAATATGTTTGAGTTATAAAGAAGATTTCGCCAAATATTCTCCTAAAGCCGATTCCAGATGTATGGATCAAGTTTTTACAAATGTCGCGCGATTTGTGGGTTCTCAAATAAAATATACCCATCTTTCCAATGAATTTTCTATTCCAACTGTCCATAAGGCATTTGATATTCTTGTTCGTGTGGGAGTAATTAACAGGATTGCTTCATGCCATGCAAGTGGTCTTCCTTTGACCGCTACGGCTTCGACAAAAACATTCAAGGCATCCATGGTTGATATTGGAATTATGCAGCATTTATGCGGCATGCCGATGGATATTGAATATGCTAAAACAGACCTTTTGTCAATATATAAAGGCGCTATGGCTGAACAGTTTATTGCTCAAGAATTAATATCCACTCAGGATACGTTATATTATTGGTCCCGGCAGAAAAAAAATAGTTCAGCTGAAATCGATTTTTTAGCTGTAAAAGAAGGTCGGATAATTCCCGTGGAGGTCAAAAGCGGTTCTTCCGGTCGTTTAAAAAGTTTGCATTTATTTCTCCAAAGTTTTCCAAATTGTAAGGAAGGATACGTTTTTTCCTGTAGGCCTTATAGTCTACTTTCAGAGCAGAAACTAAAATTCATTCCTCTTTATTTTTGTCAGTCTGCTTTTAGGGGGTAAGGATGTATCTTACCATTTCCAAGAAATTTTTAAATAATTCTTTTAATTTTGTAGAAAAATGATACTATATATCAAGATCAATTACAGCGAAAAGAGCAGGAAATATTTGGGATCCAGATTAAAAAAAATAAAAAGGAGGGATAAGTTATGAGTAAGTATGTAAGAAGTTTGTTGTTGGTAGTTTTACTGATTTTAGGAAGCGCAGGAATAGTAAAAGGGGAAGCAGAAAAGACTTTAGTTGCACCTAGCCTTGAGACAGGTAATTATAAGGTAAAGTTTGATAAAGCAGCAGGATTTACTCTTTATTATAAGGGTAAGAATATTATCCGTATGGGTTCTATATATTTCCTACTCTCCGGTGGGGAAAGAATCCATTTATTCAAAGCTCCTACCCTTATTACCATTAAAGAGATAGAGACGGGTAAAGAATATTTCTGGGAAAGGAGTATTGAAGAGATTGGCGGCAGCTTTAAGTGCAAGTTAACCTTGTTAAGGGATAAGGTTATATGGGACTTTGACTTTAGTTTTGATAAAGAGTTTAATGGAGTAATTAATCACTATCCTGACATTTTTAGTGGGAATTATGAGAATATTTTAGGTTGTTTATTTGAAACGATAAGTCTCAAAGGAAAGACAAAAGAAGGCTTTTTCCCAAAAGAATTACCTACTAAATTTAAAAGATGGACAGGTGAGTTAGGAGAGATGAAACTCTATTCACCATTAGGTCTTGTTATATTCAAAACAAAGAAAGACAAACCGATTGGATATTCTACAATAATAGCTAGTACAGGTAAGCCACCTCATCTGATATTAAGATTTCAGTGGCCTGATCTATCATTGCCAGCAGGCTATAAGAACCACGTCCAACTAGAAGTATCTTTTCCAGAAGATCGTATGGTGGCTAAGCCTATATATATGAAACTTCAAGGAGGTCTTTAAAAATGTTAAATAAAAAAAGAATTTGGGGTATTCTCTTATTTCTTGGATTAATGCTTAATTCTTCTGTCCGTGTGTGTTCTGAAGAGATAACTTATATTCCAAAAGATAAGATGGGAGACTTTGAAGTTATGGTAGATGTATATAGGGCAATCAGGGTAAAGTATAAGGACGTAGATGTCCTTTCTTCTTTTGGAGAGGTTTTTCTTTATGGCAAGTCAGACTCTCCTGTCTGTATGTTCCCTTATTTGGATACCCCTGTTTTAATAAAGAGAGAAGACAACAGAATAGAATATACCTATCAATATTCAGACCCTTCCCTGGGTTTCAGCCAGCTAAATAAGGTTATTATCACCCCTGAAAGAGTTGTCTCTTCTGTGTCCTTCAGGTTTGATAAAGAATATAGAGGACATATAGGCTTACATCCCATATTCTTTCCAAGGGAAAAGGAGAGAATCATTGGAAAAGAATGTATTATCAGAAATGAAAAAGGAGATTTTTATAAAGAGATTTACCCCAAAGAAAAAAAGACATGGCTTTCTTCGGTAGATACAAGGGAGATAACTTTTAATTTGGAGAAGATAGGCAAAATAAGGTATAGTATCTCTTCCCTCAATCCTTCTCCTTTGCTTTGCACCTTTAATGCTAACTCCCTGCCTACTTTTAAACGTTCTGCCCAGAGGTCTGGTAGTAAGATAGGTATCGCCGGCTCTTTTCTCATCTATCCGGAAGAAAACACCTTTAAACCCGGTTATGAAGACAAAATACAATTGGAAATAGCTATAGGGAAAAAGGCAGAGGAAAAAGCGGAAAAAATAAGCAGGACAGAATGGAGAAACGATGTCGGGATTGAAGTAAGAAGCAAAAGACCAGCTAATCTGTTTTTCCCGGAGGATGAGATTAAATTTGATTTATCTATGAATAATCCAAATTCAGAGGAGAGAAGAGTTAATCTTTTCTATCAGGTAAAGGATTATGATAATAAGATAGTTTATAAGAAGAATGACGATATCTCTTTAATGCCGGAGGAGAATAAATCTCTTTCCTTAAATTTACCTATTAAGGATAAAGGGATATATTCCATGACAGTTAAAGCAAAAGAAAAGAATAAAATTGTTGGAATAAAACTTATCCGTTTTGCTATAATTTCTCACCCTTCTTCCATCTCTTCAGATAAATCGTTTTTTGGAGTATGCTATAGACTTGGCGGAGATTTCAAAAAAAAATCTTTTATGGATAAAGAAGAAGAGACGCTAAGTATAGCCAAATCCTTAGGTGTAAAGAGAGCGAGAGATGGAAAGTTGTTCCTTTGGAAATGGATTATAGAAAATAGAGAAGGTAAATTCACTTTTGAATTAACAGATAGATGGATTAATTTGTTTGAAAAATATGGAATAGAGATCTGGGCAAGTTTAACTGCCTACTGGCTTCCTGAATGGGCAAAAGGGGAAAGAAAAGCTCCACAGCATTTCACTTCAGGTCAGGGAGGCGGTCCTTTACCAAAGGATTTTTCTTTATGGGAGAATTATGTATATCATTTAGTAAAACACCTTAAAGGTAGAATAAAATATTATGAGGTCCTTAACGAACCGAACGCTACTATGTCAGACCCGGAGATATACCTTGAATTTCTAAAAGCAACTTATGATGGAGTAAAGAGAGCAGACCCTGATAATAAAGTAAAAATAGGAGGATGCGGTATCTGGACACTTGACCCAGATCCGTTTTCCTGGCTTCTTGAAGTAATAGAAGATTTAGAAGGGTATAAATATTTTGATATTATAACCTTCCATCATTATGTTTCTCCAAGAAACTTTGGACCAGATGTAGATGCTAAATCTCCTGAAGCGCACCACTATATAAAGAAGATGGAGAAGTTACTTAAAGTAGCTAAAAAGTATAACTTAAGGATGTGGAATGGAGAGAACGGCTGGGCTACTACCTGGGAAGGAATATTTCCTCATGCAGACTTTCAATCCTATGAAAAGAAATTGGCTAATACTTTAGTCAGAGCCTATATCCTTTCTAAATCTGTTTCTGAGGTAGAACAGTTCACCTGGTATGCATTTGGAGCAAACAAGGAAGGCAAGGAGGCAAAGAGAAGTGGGGGGTTTTTATGGGAACTGCAAACTGATTTATTAGGAGTAGGTAATAATATCCGCCCTCATGGCGCAGCCTATTCTAACCTGGCCTCTCTTTTAGATGGAGCTGCTTTCAAAAGGAAGCTTTCTTTACATGAAAAGAATATATATGGTTTTCTTTTTGAAAGAGGAGATACCCAGATTGTTCCTGTTTGGGAACCAATTATAGGAGAAGAACGAATCTTACAGATAAGGAATGGGAAAGGAAAGTTCCATTATTTAAATATCTTAGGTAAGGAGATCGCTCCTGAAGTTAAAGGAGAAGATATATTTGTTAAGGTTAGTCCAGAGCCTGTTTATTTAGTGAGAAAACAAGGAATTAAGGAAGATATATCTTTTTTAATAGAAAAGGCATATATCTACCATGAAAAGCCTTTAAAGATAATAGATATAATGAGGTCAGGAGAAGGAAAGGAGATTTTAGTCTATCTTAAGAATCGCTCTTCTTTTCCTTTAAAGGTTGATAAGGCATCGCTTCTAATAGATAATGAAGTAATTTCTTCTTTGGAAAAGATTAATATACCTGGAAAAAATTCTGTTCCAGTAAGATTTAAATTAAAGAAGGAGATGCCTCAGTTTTTCTCAGCCAGGGTAGTTACTGAAGTCAATGGAAATCTCTATGAAAAGAGGAAGGCAATCGGCTCTATCTTTGCCTACAGGATAGAGACTCCTCTTCTTATAGATGGCAGTCTTTCCGATTGGAAAACACCTCTCTCTATAGAATTAAAGAGTAAAGACTATGTTTATATGAAAGCGTTTTTCAAATGGGCCGGGCCTGATGACCTGTCAGTAAAGGCTTATTTTGCTTACGATAAAGATAATCTTTATACTGCTTTTGTGGTTAAAGATGACATATTCTGTAATAAGAATAAAGGTTCTCGTATCTGGAATGGTGATAGTATACAGATATCTTTAGATACCAAAAGAAATGCTCAGATAGGTATGGGGTATGATGAAGATGACTTTGACATTACCATTGGACTTTCTTCTGAAGGTTCGGAGAATTACCGAAGAAGTTTTGGCAACAAGAAGGTTTCTCCTGACGGCCCGATTCCCGGGGCAAAAGTAGCAGTTAAGAGAGAAGGTAATATAACAATATATGAAGCCTCTTTCCCAATCAAAGAACTCTATCCGTTAAAAGCAGAAAGAGGAAAAAGAATTGGTTTTAACTTTATAGTAAACGATGACGATAAAAATGGAAGAGAGGGATGGATAGGGATGACAGGTGGAATAGGAGAAAAGAAAGCCCCGAGTTTGTATAGAGGATTATTGTTTAAATAGTGCTATGTGACATTAATTATTCTTCTATTTCTCCCCAATTTTACTGTAGTTAGCGGAGGTGAAATGAATAAGAAAACCAGAAAATTCAAGAAACTTGAAGCAGAATTTGCTAATTATCTTTAGTATGAAATATGATGTGATTGTTGTTGGTGCGGGGCATGCAGGATGCGAAGCAGCTCTGGCAAGCGCGAGAATGGGTGCTAAGACGCTTCTTATTACAATGAATAAAGATAATATTGGTTTTATGTCATGCAATCCTGCAATTGGCGGAATAGGCAAGGGCCAGCTTGTTAAGGAAATAGATGCTCTTGGCGGTGAAATGGCAAAGGCTGCTGATTACGCAGGCATACAGTTTCGCCAGCTCAATTCTTCAAAAGGTCCTGCAGTACGTTCCTCTCGTGCGCAAATAGACAGGGGAAAGTGCAAATTTTATATGAGAAATGTTGTAAATAAACAGGAAAATCTTGATGTAACAGAGGGACAGGTTGTAGGGTTAATGGTAAAAAATATGTCTGCTATTGGAGTAAAAACCAGTTCAGGAAACATTCTCTCTAGAGCAGTGATTATTACTCCGGGTACATTTCTAAATGGGTTGCTTCATGTAGGGCTTAAGCATTTCCCCGGCGGCAGAATGGGAGAAAAAGCAGCAACAAAACTATCTGATTCCTTAGGGGAGTTAGGATTTAAACTTCTTCGTTTCAAAACAGGGACCTGTCCGCGCTTGGACGGAAGAACAATCAACTTTTCAGAACTAGAGATTCAAGAAGGGGATAAGAATCCCATTCCATTTTCCTTTTCAACGCAATGCATAAATAGAAAACAAGTTCCCTGTTATCTTACCTATACTAATCAAAGGACACATGAGATTATTCGGTCCGGGCTGAGTAAGTCTCCTCTGTTTACCGGTGTAATTCATGGTACAGGAGTGCGATACTGCCCTTCAATTGAGGACAAAATAGTAAAGTTTGCAGATAAAGAGCGTCATCAGATATTTCTTGAGCCAGAGGGATTGGACACGTTTGAGTTCTATCCTAACGGGCTTGCTACAAGTTTGCCGGAAGATATTCAGATGGATTTTTTGCATTCAATCAAAGGATTGGAGAAGGCAAAGCCAACACATATGGGTTATGGAATAGAGCATGATGTTTTGGATCCCACACAGATTTATCCGACTTTAGAGACAAAACTGGTTTCTAATTTATATACGGCAGGTCAGATTAATGGTACAACAGGATATGAGGAAGCTGCGGCGCAGGGACTGATCGCAGGAGTAAATGCTGTGCTAAAGATGAGAGGAAGAGATCCTCTCATACTGGATCGCTCTACAAGTTATATTGGTGTACTGCTTGATGATCTTGTGACTAAGGGCACGAATGAGCCGTACAGAATGTTTACTTCGCGCGTTGAGCACCGTCTTGTTATTCGTGAAGATAACGCAGATCTGCGGTTAAGAAAAATCGGGTATGAAACAGGCCTTGTTTCAAAAAAAGATTTTGATAAGACTACTGAAAAGCAAAGAAAGATTGAACAGGGATTAAAGTATTTAAAAAGAGAAAAAATAAATTCTTCCACTATTTCTTCACTTAAAAAGACTATTTCTCTGGAGGAATTTCTCAGACGTCCGGAAGTTGGCATTAATGCTTTCAAGATTGACTTGCCTGATGATGTACTGAATCAGATGGAGATAGAGGTCAAATACGCAGGATTTATTAAACGGCAGACACGGGACATAGAGAAATTTAAGAATCTTGAGAGGATGAGAATTCCAAAAGATTTAGATTACGCAGATGTTCATGGATTATCTCTGGAGATTAAGGAAAAACTAAAAAAATTCCAGCCCATATCGCTAGGACAAGCAAACCGCATTTCTGGCGTAACCCCTGCAGCAATCATGATTCTAATGGTGTTCCTGAAGAAAGCTAAGTAATTTTTTTTGACAAGATTTGTGTTATATGATATAAATAATCATAATCAAAAGAAAACAATCGTATTTAAGAAGGAAACGGACAAAAATGGGTCTTAAGTTTGCAGAAAGAAAAAAAATAATACTAAATATTCTGAATACAGAAAATAAAGTTGAGGTTGCTAAACTTGCCGAACGTCTTGGGGTATCAGAAGTCACAATAAGAAGAGACCTTTCAGTAATGGAAAAGCAGGGTCTGCTTGCCAAGACATATGGCGGAGCAGTGAAACTGGAACAGACACTTCTTGAGACTATGCATAGAGATAAAGCCAAAAAAATGCCCAAAGAAAAAGAAGCAATCGCTAAATATGCAGCAGGGCTTATAAAAGATGGAGATGTGATTTTTCTTGATGCTGGTACTACAACGGCGCAGATTGCAAGAAATCTTAAGAATAGGAGCAATATAACTGTAGTAACAAACTCTATACTCGTCATGTTAGAGCTCAGAACTTCCCGTAACATAAGCACAATATTATTAGGCGGTAATTGCAGAGTAGGAAGTTTTGATTTAAGCGGACCTCTTGCAGAAAAAGGCATAGAGAGTTTTCGTGCCGATAAAGCTCTTCTTGGAACTGATGGAATGAGTGTAGATGGAGGGGTAACAACAGGAGACATATATACCGCGAAAATGACAGAATTAATGTGCCGTCTTGCGAGCGATGTCATCATTGTAACGGACCATACAAAGATCGGTAAAAACTCGTTTTCAAAATATGTAGATATCAAGGGCATAGACAAATTAATAACAGATAAGGATGCTGATAAAACATATCTGGAGAAGATAAGAAAAATCGGAGTAGAAGTAATAACGGTGTAGGGGCAGGGCTTGCCCCTGCCCTAATATGTTTTGACATTTGACATTATTTCAGATGAAAGGGGAAAATGTACAATAAAAATTGGGCAAAAGTAGATTTAAGTAAAGTTCCTGATATAAAAGTAGCACCTCCAGGACCTAAATCCCAAAAGTGGCATAAGCGATGTACTAAATATTTTAAGGGGTTAAGCGAGCAGGTGAAGCTTTTTCCGGTTGCTTTTGAGTCCGGGAAAGGCTGTGTTTTGACTGATGTAGACGGAAATAAATATATAGATTTTTCGTCGGGGATTTATGTTACCACATTAGGACATTGCCATCCTAAAATTACAGAAGCCATCCAAAAATATGTGGGCAAGCTTCAAAACGCGCATGATTTCACAACTCCGATAAAAACACAGCTAATGGAAAAGTTAGCGGAAATTCTGCCTGGCGATTTAAGCGGATTTCAATTGTACGATTCAGGAACCACAGCAGTTGAAGCAGGATTGCGTGTATGCCGCGCTGCTACTGAACAGCATGAAATGATCTCCTGTTTCTATGATTATCACGGAAAAACTTATGGCGGTGTATCATTGGGACATAT
>JAGMBN010000110.1 GCA_023129655.1 bacterium
GCTCCTGATTCATCTGCAATTTTCATAATGTCTGCAAGCTCTTTTTTATACAGAATTTTCTGATTGAATTCAGCGCTCATCGTTGCGCCTTTCCCAATCATATGTATATTCTTTTCCCTGATTCCTCTCTTAACAAGTTCATAAGACTCTCTTAACTCTAAAGCATTATTGAATTTCTTCAATATTTCATTGCGTCTTGTATTAAACTCAAGAGTATTAACTCTTCCACCCAAATCAACAATCAATATATCCATCCCAGGAGGAAGGTCAATATATTCCTTTATTGCGCCGCTTATATGATCAAAAGCCAGCATGTCTTTAAACATCAAACCGTCTGTTGGTTCAATAGAGATCGCTATTCCGGCAATTTCCAAAGGGGTTATATCTCTACCTAAAACCTCTGCTGTGGCGATGCATGTTCCAGTTATGTCCGCAGTACTGCTGCTCATTCCCTTTTCCTGCGGAATTTCAGAATTAATACATATTTCCCCACCACATTTGTGCATACCAAAATAATCCAGAACCTTTCTCATAGCCTCGCAGGATTTATACTTATCGTTCGGCGCCTTTATTCTGGAAACTGACTCATCTACATTAACCTCAACATATGAATAGACATTTACAGGACAGGTTATAAGAAGATGCGTCCCGTCAAGCACTCCCTGCCACAATTCTCCGCACGCGCCGGGAACTTTTACTACTGTCTTCATATATCACTTAACTCTGTGTGTGCTTTCTGCCATTTTGTATCATTTTGTTCAGGATAATCTTTGCGATAGTGAACGCCTCTGCTCTCCTTCCTCATAAGAGCCGCTTTCTGAACAAGCCCTGCTACAAGAAGCATATTTTGAAATTCCCAATCCCTGATATCTGAAAATTCTTTTTCCATTACATACGAAGACCAAAAACTAATTTCTTTCTGAGCTGCCAAAAGACCTGCCTCATCTCTTTCAATGCCCACATACCTTGTCATTAAACTTTTTAGGGAAGCCTTGAGATCTCCTGTATCCAGTTTTCTTGCGCTAACCGGGTCTAATACACTGCTTATATTCGGAGTTGTGTCAAATCGCTTTCCACAATCTATATCCTTGCCTGCGGATTGCCCAGCTCTATAGCCAAAAACAAGTCCTTCAAGGAGAGAATTGCTCGCCAGTCTGTTAGCGCCGTGAACCCCTGAAGAAGCTGTCTCTCCACACGCATATAGATTTTTAATATTAGTTTTCCCATTTTCATCTATCTCAATTCCCCCTATCATATAGTGAGCAGTTGGTCGAACAGGTATAAGATCTTTTCTAATATCTATGCCAAAAAAAGAACAAACCTCCATTATATTTGGGAAACGATTTTCTACTAACTTATAACTTAAGTGCGTAAGGTCTAGATAGACACGTGTATCAGTAGTTTCTCTCATCTCTTTCAGAATTGATCTTGACATCACGTCACGAGGAGCCAGCTCTGCATCCTTATGATATTTAAACATAAATCTTTTACCATGCCTATTTCTCAAGACTCCGCCTTCACCTCTAACTGCCTCAGAGATTAAAGTGCGGGACAGGCCAGCTACATATAAGGTGGTAGGATGAAACTGCATAAATTCCATATCTATAAGCTTAGCGCCTGCTCTATAAGCCAGCGCCATACCGCATCCTGTAGCAACAGGGGAATTCGTTGTCTCCCGATAAACCTGCCCGATTCCGCCTGTAGCTAATATTACCTTACGCGCATAAACTATCTTCTTGGGCGATTCGCGAATCGCCCCTACATTTCCATTTTTCGCATTAACAATAGCGCCAAAACAAGTTCCGTCTTTATGAAGTAAATCTATGACAAAAGCATGCTCTAAAATCTTAATATTAGTACTCTGCTTGACCTTTGCTATCAGTGCTCTTTCTAATTCTATACCTGTAGCATCGCCTTTTGCATGAATCACTCTTCGCACGCTGTGGCCTGCTTCCCGAGTAAAAGAGAGATGATCTCCTTGCTTATCAAATTCCGCTCCCCATTGGATTAATTCCTTGATACAAGCAGGTCCTTCTTCTACTATTATTTTGACCGTCTTCTTATTGCATAACCCGCACCCAACTCTTAATGTATCCTCTATATGCCCCTCAGGCGAATCATTTTCTGATAACGCAACAGCTATTCCGCCCTGCGCTTTTTGGGTGTTGCTTTCGCTGAGTTTGTCCTTGGTTATTATGGTTACCTCTCCATATTTTGCCGCCTGAATAGCAGCAGAGAGCCCAGCCACCCCGCTTCCAATAATCAAAATATCGGTTTTGATAGACGGCAGGTTTTTTGTGTTGAAGGATATTAAGAATTTATTCATAAGCCGCATTCTACATTGCCTATAAAACAGTGTCAAATGGGAAGATGCTTCTTTAATTCGCTGATAATCTCAAGCATTCATCTTTCAAATTGCATGTATAAGGAGAATCGCAGTGTTTGCCTATCAAAACCGAAGGGCAGCTACTTAATCTTACAACGTCGGACATCTTGCCGATTCTCTCCTGAATACCCTGCTGAACTTCAACAACTTCCATGGTTATGTCCTGAATAGAGAACAGTTCCTGCACATTTATATCGCCCTGCCTGACGTATTGGTTATTGATAAAGCATAAACGGCATTTTGCGATATTCAGCCCTGCCATTTCACAGCAATGTTTTTGAAAAGAAACATCATGAATATTCTCTTCCTTAACCTTTGTTCCTGATTTGACTTCAATGATGTCAAAGCTCCTGTCATCATTCGGCTTAAGAATATCAATTCGAGAAAAGCAATTATTAGCCATGACCCCTGCTTCAAAAAGCGGCACATTTTCAAACAGACTATCCTTTGTCAAATAAATATTCCGCATGAAATCATCAGTTGGAATATCAATGCCTTCGGGAAATAATTGTTTAGCCAGAACGCCTATTTCAGTTCCAGCATCCATCCTACGTTGAACCTCTTCAGAAGGCGCAGGAATTCTATCCTTCGCTTTGACAAGCATCCATAAGAGCTTTGAACACTGAAGCCCTGCGAGGTATTTTGATTTGGTTAAAAGAGCCATGTTGTTATCCTAATTGTGGTCTGCTTGGTCAATAATAAAGATTTGAACACGTTTCGCGGTCATGAGTCTTCAACGATAATGTGTTTTGTTGAGTCACAAATGACTTCTGCAACCTTCGTAGTTTGTCCCAGAAAACGGCTGTAGTAGTCTTGTAGATTGTTATCGTAGTCAGCATAGCCTAGGGATTTAAGTTCACGAACGAGCCACTCATAATAGTAGCAAGATGTCTCTATAGCTATGTCCAAAACTGGATAATTAGTCAGATTTGGAGGCTGCTTACAGTGAGAAATTTGCGTGCTCCTGAACTCTGTCATCTCCTTCCAGTAAGTCTCCCACTTACTCTTACTTATTCCAGCCCTCTGTTGTAAGGCCGTACGAAAAGACGTATGATCATGGACAATTTTTTTCCAATGGGTTTCTTCGCCGTCCGCGCCAAAAACCTTACACCAATTCAGTATCGCCATATCAAAAAAGTTACTGAGAACTAGTTTCCAGTAGTTCTGCTCTAGTGCACCTTTCTGTTTCCATAACGAACGAAAGGCAGCTGCATTGCGTATAACCTCGACCAGCCTATCCAACTGTTTTTCTATCTCTTGTTGTGTCACCACTTGCTTGTATCCTTGATAAGGAATATAACATTAAAACTCAACTACTTCACCAGAGGCAAAGTCTGCTGTAATGCATTGTTATGAATTTTATTTAAAGTCATCCCACATAAAATTATCCGTATCATACAATATGGGCTCAAAAACCTTTTGTATTTTAGATGTCTCTATCTCTCCCCATCTTTCTTCATGCTTGAGATAATTATTGTTCACATATTCAATAGCATTGAAAAGATGGTCTTCGTCATCGAGAAATGAATCGTTATATCCTTTTGACCAGAGGCTTTGCTGATATCCATTGCCTTGAACCGACGATTTAAATCGTCGGTT
>JAGMBN010000111.1 GCA_023129655.1 bacterium
GGATATATTGAAGAATAAAGGTGGGCTGGCAGGCACAGGCAAAGGACAGCTCTTGATCAGAGAAGTACAGCTTGAGGGCAGCAGAAAAGTATCTTTTGAAGAATTTGCCAGAGGTCATCCTGTTAAAAATGGTTTCAGGTTTGACATGCCTGCTTCTATGTGCTAGATTTGTAGCATATGAAAAATATAGGAGAAAAAATAATTATGAAAATCTTTTCAATGATTATGTCTGGGACTTTGTTGCTTTCACTATGTTTATGTGGATGTTCAACATTTAAGAAGTTCACAGGTAATAAAGAATATGAAGATCATATAAAGCAAACTCAGATGGCTGCAATTAAGGGAGAAAACATTCCTTTGGAAATGCCTGTTGATGATATAATATTTGCGGAACCTAGTGGAGAGGAAAAAGCAATATTTTCTGACATTCTATTTAATTATGACAGCTGTCGTCTGGGAAAAGACGCAGTGTCCACATTGGAGAAAGTTGCTGCATGGTTAAAAAAACATAGAAATGCGCGCCTAATGATTGAAGGACACTGCGACGAACGGGGTTCCAGAAAGTATAATCTCATACTCGGCGAACAGAGAGCCTTGAGCGCGCGCAGATATCTAACAGGATTAGGTATCTCTCCGTCAAGATTATACACAATAACATACGGAGAAGACAAACCTGTTGATACCGGACATAATAAAAATGCTTGGGCAAAAAACAGAAGAGCACATCTTCTGATTTCTCAGTAATAATCTTACTCCTTTTATGAAAAAAATTAGATTATCCAACAAAATCCTACTGTTCACTGTTTGCTGGTTACTGGTTACTGTTTTTCTATCAGGCTGTCTAATAACTAAGATAGCTACAAAAGAAGATGTTGGCACAATACAGGAAAGCCAGGTTGGACTAAGCGAGCAAATTCTCTTGTTAAAGGATGAGACAAGTAGGATACATGGCTCTCTGTCAGAAAAAGATAAACAACTTCGTGATCTTAAGGAACAAGTTGAACTGTTTTGCGCTCAATTTAGAGAGCAGTTAAATAATAATAGCATTAATACAAACAAAAATATTGTCTCTATTCAAAAACAGATAGACCAGCTAAAGACTGCATATAATAACCTATTGAATGCACAAAAGAAGGATAAGAAAAACTTTAACAAGAAGATTGAAATAGTGCTTGACGAACTTTTAAAGGAAATTGGAAAGATAAAAAAACAAATAAATATTTTAGCGCCTGATGCTATCAAATTAAGCGCTGAAGAATTAGAAGATGGAAAATATTACATTGTTCAGAAAGGCGATACTCTAATTGAAATTGCTGTTCGTTTTGGTGTTCCTTCCAGAACAATCATTCAGGCAAACAACATTGAAAACCCTGACTTTTTATCTATTGGGCAAAAACTAATTATTCCCGGATATAGCGAATAATCTAAAATAATATTCCATATTCAAGAAGTGGAGAAAGTCCAATGGAAATATTCTATCAAGTAAAGAGCTATAATCTCCTAAGCTTAAATTTCAGTATATTCACAGCTTTATCAATATCTTTTTCAGACACAATGAAAGGAGGAAGAAAACGCAGGACATTATCTGAAGCGCAGTTTATCAAAAGTCCTGCTTTTTGGCATTTTTCAACAATCTCCTTACATTCAAAGTCCAGCTCAACTCCAATCATTAAACCAATGCCACGAATTTCCCTGATAAAGGAATATTTCTTTTTGAGCGCTTCAAGTTTATTCTTAAAGTAAGCACCCATTTTCCAAGCATGTTGTGAAAAGTTATTTTTAAGTATTATTTTTAGTGTTGTTAACGCAGCAGCGCAGCAGAGCGGATTGCCGCCAAATGTTGATGCATGGTCTCCAGGCTCAAATCCTGAATTGGTTTTATCTTTTGCAATCAACGCTCCAATAGGCAGTCCGCTTCCTAAACTCTTTGCTAGAGTTATCATATCCGGTTCTATATTATAGTGCTCATAAGCGAATAGTTTCCCTGTTCTTCCAAGTCCGCATTGGATCTCATCAAATATTAAGAAAATCTTTCTCTCATCACAGAGCTTTCTTAACTCAATCATAAAATCTTTTTTCGCTATATAAATACCACTTTCTCCCTGAACAGGCTCAATCATAATTGCGCAGGTTTTATCGCTGATACATTTTTTAACGCTTCCTATATCATTAAAGACAGCACGCTTAAATCCACCCGGCAAAGGTTCAATGCCTTTCTGATATTTTATATTATCTGTTGCTGTAATAGTTGCCAAAGTTCTTCCATGAAAAGATCCTGTCATTGTGATTATTTCAGATTTTCCCGGTTCCGTTGCTTTCCTTGCAAGTTTTATCGCAGCTTCATTCGCCTCTGCGCCGCTATTACAAAAGAAGCACTTACCCTTAAAAGAGTGCTTAATGAGTAATTCAGCTAGTTCTGCCTGTTGTTTAATGTGATAAAGGTTTGATACATGAATCAAGGTGGAAACTTGTTTTTTAACAGCTTCCACAATTTCAGGGTGGCAATGCCCTAATGCATTAACTGCAATCCCTGAAAGAAAGTCCAGATACTTTTTCCCGTCAGCATCCCAAACATAAGCGCCTTTCCCTTTTACAAGCGCAATGGAACGCTCGCCATATGTGTTCATTATGTATCTTTTACTTAATTTTACAATTTCAGCAGTCTTCATTAGTTTTTTATGAGTTCTGTTCCTATGCCTTTATCAGTAAATATTTCCAATAATAAAGAATGCAGGATTCTTCCGTCAATGATATGCGATTTTTTAACGCCTGCGTTCAGTGCTTTCTCGCATGCATGTATTTTGGGTATCATGCCTCCTGTAATTATAGCTCTCTTTTTAAGAACCTTGATTTCGGATATCTTAAGCGTAGACATTATTGATTCCGCATCAGATTTATCCTTTAATATGCCGGGAACATCAGTCAACAAAACCAGTTTCTCAGCTCTGAGTGCTGCTGCAATTTCTGAGGCAACAGTATCAGCATTTATATTATAGGTTTCTCCGTTTTCACCAAGCCCAAGAGGCGCTATTACAGGAATAATGCCCTGACTACAGAGCTCATCCAATTTTCCAGGCTGTATTTTTGTGATTTGTCCTACAAATCCCAGATCCTTATTTGCTTTCAGTTTAGCTGCTGTAATAAGAGATTCAGACTTTCCATTAATGCCAAGAGCCTTCCCTCCTGATTTGTTGATCAGAGAGACAATCTCTTTATTTACTTTGCCAACAAGCACTTGCTCTACAACTTGAATTGTTTCTTTATCAGTAACACGCAATCCATCCACAAATTGAGATTTCTTTCCTCTTTTCTTGAGTGCTTCATTTATAGCATTGCCACCGCCGTGAATAATAATCGGGTTCATTCCAACATATTTCATAAACACAATATCCTGCATAACAGCTTTTTTAATTTCTTCATGCTCCATTGCGCTTCCGCCATATTTTATCACTACTTTTTTCCCGTGAAATTTTTTGATATATGGCAGCGCTTCTATGAGCACCTTCGCTTTTTCAATCAGTTTTTCCATAATTAATTCAATTCCTCATGTGTGGTAATGCGCATTTATTTTTACATATTCTTCTGACATATCACATGTCCACGCGATTGAACTGTAATCGCCAATGTTTAAATTGATTGTTATTGTAATTTCTTTCTCCTTCAATATTTTATGTAACTTTTCTTGAGAGAAGTTTGCGCTTATACTATTGTGAACTATTGGTTCAGAGTTAATTGCAATATCAATTTTCCCGGGCTTAATTTTTATGCGCGCTGCGCCTAAACTGGAGAGGATTCTTCCCCAATTTGGGTCGCAGCCGTTAAGAGCTGTTTTTACCAGATTGGAATCAGCAACCGCTTTAGCCGCGCGTCTAGCATCCTTTATGTTTCTTGCGCCTTCAACTTGTATCTCAACCAGTTTTGTTGCTCCTTCACC